>JAAENB010000563.1 GCA_024224995.1 bacterium
CAAGAGATATAATTTCTTGTTTGTATTATTCTGTTTCTTTTTCCTTTTTTTAACTGTTGTTAATGATGTACTGGAAGAAATGGATCTCACTCATCTCGGGGTGTTGACTCCTCTGGGGATGTTTGTTTTTCTCTTTGCTCAATCCTTTATTCTCTCATCGAGGTTTTCCCGGGCTTTTGCTGTAGTGGAGATTCAGTCTGAAGAATTGAAAGACCTTAATATTAATCTCGAAAAGAAGGTTGATGAGAGAACCGAAGAGCTTAAAGCGACAAATGAAGAGATGCAGGCTGCGAATGAGAGCCTTGAGGAAGCCAGGGATGCTCTTTGGGGAGAAATGAAGCTTGCTAAAAAAATCCAGACTGTTCTTTTAAATAAAGAACCGGAAATCCCCGGGTATACAATCGCGGTACATATGACCCCAGCTGATGATGTAGGCGGTGATTATTATGATATTATTAATATACAAGGGTATAACTGGATAGTTATCGGGGATGTTGCCGGTCATGGGGTTACTTCCGGATTAATCATGATGATGGCACAAACAGCAATACACGCCACCCTGGAACAGAATCCTGAATTAGAGCCATCGGAACTGTTAACGTCAATTAACAAAACACTGGTAAAAAATATCAACTTAATAAATAATGAAAAATATATTACAATTACCGTACTTGCCGCTCATAAAAACGGAACATTTTCTCATTCCGGCCTTCATCAGGATATTTATATCTATCGTTCCGGAAAGGGAACTGTGGATGTTGTCGAAACAGATGGGGCCTGGGTTGGGCTAATGGATGAAATTGGTTCAAAGCTTAAAAATCTTCAGTTTGAACTTAATTCCGGTGACGCGATGCTTTTGTATACTGATGGTATTCCTGAAGCATGGGTCAAGGGAAGTGTAAAAGGAGAACGAGACCCGGCAACTGATATGTTTGGGGACAAAAGATTAATTGATCTTTTGAAAAAATCGGGGAAGAAGGCTCCGGAGGAAATAGTTTCGGATATCCTGAGCGCTCTGGAAGGTTTTAATCTTGATGATGATATCACCCTGGTTGTTGTTAAAAAGGATTAGACATTTTGAATTTCAATTGTATTTGTCCAGACAAAGCCTGAAATTCTATGTATTTTATTCTTGGTTTTGTTGGGTAGACAAAATCTTTTCTTATCACTTTAAATCACTTTTAACTCTTTTCCGCAACAGATTACTAAAACAACAAAAAAAGGAGACCCTATGAAAAAAGTATCCAGGCTATTTTTGTTATTAATTATCACGGCAGCTTTATTTGCTTGTGATAACAGTGAACTTGAACAACAGCTTCAAGACGGGCAATTTGAAGCAGTAGAAAAGACAGAAAAAAGAGAGAACCTTTTTAATGAGTTTATTGAAAAGGGCTGGCTTGTTGAAATCGCAGAAGAAGAAGTTCCTTTTGAGATTGAAGAGCTTGCAGCAGAAGAAAAAGATGAGCAAAATGAAAGTGTTGATTCCGGCAAAGTATATCAATTTATTAGTAAAGAAAAAGCTGAAGAGTATTCAGGACTGCTTGGTGAAGAAGATAACCAGGAAAGCACATCAAGCGAATTCGTAGTTCCGTCTCGTCGTGCGTCTACTTTTAAACGTTCAATGAAAATGCGCGTATCGAGATATCCCGGACGGTATCAAATTCCCAGTGGGTTTAAAAATATTCATTATACAGTAAAAGTATCAACCTCAACACAAGTCCCGGCAGGTACACAGGTTACGGCTGTGCGTTTATTATGCGCGAGCCAAAAGAACAGCAAAGTGCAGTATCATTATCCGAATCCAAACGGAACTGTTTATACTAATAATGGAACAAGTGACCGGTACGCGTATCAAGTCAAATATTTTCATATTTACCGTTCATGGAAATATTGGAACCAGACTCAACGCTTTTCCGGTTGGGCATATTGGTACGATAACTATCGTGCTAAAATTAGAATATATAAATAATAATACTTTTTTTTAATATTTTTTAACTTGATGATATAAGAATGCATTTGCATTCTTATATCATTAGCCACACCTCAGTTTTCTCCTGATTCATAAAAATTTATCAAAAAAGCAAAAAACTTGACTTTTGTTTAAGTTTATAATATATTGCTTATGGACTTATAGAGATTGATAAATATATATGAAAGATAAACTACAGCAAATGGCCGGGGTATTTAAGGCCCTGGGCGACAATAAACGCCTGAAAATCATAAAAATGCTGGCATCAAATATGAATGACACTCTATGTGTATCCGATGTTGCACAAAAACTGGGGATAACACAACCGGCAGCGTCGCAGCATATAAAAGTCTTAAAAAATATCGATATTCTTAATGAAAACAGGAAGGGATTCAGGGTCTTTTATACCATAAATACCGATGTACTGCTTCAACATAAAAAAGACATGGATGAACTGTTCTTAAAAGGGTTTGAAAAATGCGAATATGATTTCGCCTGTTCAGAGTGCCCATATGGGAGCTCCTGCATTGGTTAAAAATTTTTTGCAAATGAGTATAAGAGTATGCTTATAAACTTATGTTTTATCAATAAAAGAGGTATTGCTATGGATAACGAATTTCTCTATTTTAAACAGTATATTGACAAGTGTCTTCGTTGTGACGGGATCAATTATAAAGATATCGATGCCGATAAAGAAGACCCCTATACCGCAAGATGCCTTTTATGTGACCGGTATTTTGAAAAAGGGAAAATCTTTTTAAATAATGTAGGGTGATCGCAGGGTGATAATCGTTCTTCCCGGGCGAGTTTCCCGGGAAGAATTATAATCAGGAAGGTGCTATTTTATCCGCATTATCCAGACTACGGTCATATTCACAGGACGGGTCTCATAATCACCGGAAATATCATGATCATGAAAACCGTTATAATTGTCTTCATCATAGGTGAGCCGTTCGGTACTATAATTGTTTAAACCTGATAAGTTCGCTCCGTTGAGATTAATATGAGCGGGAGTAGAGTTATCATGGTCGGAATGCCGGTCGTAATAACGATGCTGATGCGCTCCACCGGCAATAATATCAAGACCGTTTATGGCAGTTGTATCTTCCTGGTAAATCCCTGAAGTGGAGCCGCCTCGCAGGAACCGGCCTTCACCATTAAGATTTTGAGTATTCATCCCGAAATAAACACTATCGGCATCAGTAATAGTCTGTCCATTACATTCAACCCAGGTCCCGGGTAAATCAGGAGTGCTGTTCATGTTTTTCTGCCAGGCGATAATTGTGCCAACAGGAGAACTCATTTCGGAAACAACATCAATGACTTTTACGCTCTCTTCCAGGCTGCCTATGGAAGCCGCGTGGCTATTGGATTCAATTTGTAGAGTTTCAATTGCCGTTGCCTGGCTGCTCGTAGTATCCTGCAAGTCCGTGATCGCGGTTGCCTGGTTGCCGATAGTGGTTTGCAAGTTTGTAATTGCAGTACCCTGTGAGCCTGTTGTGTTTTGCAGGCTTGTTATTGAAGCAGCATTATTATCAATCATGCTTTGTAAACTGCCTGAAGACGCGGACTGGTTGTTGGTAAGGCTGTTGATTAAATTTGCTTGCTCTACTGTAGTCCTTTTTAAAAGGTCAATCTCTTCCTGCATGCTCTTCATTTTGGAATACATATCGGAGAAACTAAAATCGCCGTTATTGCTGTCTTGTAAATCAAGCCCTTCTTCACATCCCGTAAAGGCAACTACTGAAAAAACCAATAAAATCATAATAATAGAACGAATAAAATTTTGCATAACTCCTTCCTGGTTGATGGTAATTAATATGAGGTTCAAATCTTCATATAATATATAAGTATGAATTATATGGTTTTAAGGGTAAATTTTTTTGAAAAAGGGATAATATTTTAAAAAATACAGGGTGATAATAGTTCTTCCCGGGTAAATTTCCCGGGAAAGTTTATTATCAGCAGGATTTTATTTAATTCTCATAATCCAGACTACCGACATGTTTATAGGCCGGGTTTCATAATCGCCTAACAGGATATGAGAATGATTTCCTCCACTATCAGTTTGATGAGTTAATTGTCTATCGGATTCATTCGGACTATCATCAGCCCAGCTTGGTTTTGTCAAAGGTGATTTGTCGTCTTCGTTCCAGTCATCATGGTATGTATATATATCATGATAATGAGAACCGCCAACTTGTACTGTTAAACCATTGCGGGCAGTTGTATCCTCCTGGTAAATCCCTGAAGTGGAGCCGCCTCGCAGGAAACGGCCTTCTCCATTAAGATTTTGAGTATTCATCCCGTAATAAACACTATCGGCATCAGTAATAGTCTGTCCATTGCATTCAACCCAGGTTCCGGGAAGATTGGGAGTGCTGCTCATGTTTTTCTGCCAGGCGATAATTGTGCCAACAGGAGCGCTCATTTCGGAAACAACATCAATAACTTTTACGCTCTCTTCCAGACTGCCGATGGAAGCCGCGTGGCTATTGGATTCAATTTGCAATGTTTCAATTGACGTAGCCTGGCTGCTTGTGGTATCTTGCAAGTCTTTAATTTCAGTTGCCTGGCTGTTTGTAGTGGTCTGCAAGTTGGTAATTGCCGTACCCTGAGTTCCGGTAGTGGTTTGCAGACCTGTTATTAAAGCAGTGTTATCATTTATCATGCTGCTTAAATTATCTGAAGAAGCGCTCTGGTCATTGGTGAGGCTGTTAATTAATGCGGCCTGCTTATCCATAATAGTAGTAAAACTGATATTGATTTTTTTTAACTGGTCAATCTCTTCCTGCATACTCTTCATTTTAGAATACATATCGGAGAAACTGAAATTTCTGTCCGAATCTTCCTGTAAATTAAGTCCTTCTTCACAACCCGTAAACGCGAAAACCGTAACGGCAAATAAACCCATAAAAATTGAATGAAATAATTTTTTCATATTCGAGCTCCTTTAAATTTTATTCTTTATAAACTCGGATTTTGTTTTATCCGCATTATTCATACTACAGACATATTAGCAGGTCTGGTTTTCGTGTTTTCTGTCGTGGAATTGAGAAGGGGGTGATTCCAACAAGAAAAATAACATTATGTAACTGCTATAAACGCTATCAGTGTCATCATTTACTATATAGGTATGAATTATACGCTTTTAAGGGTAAATTTTTTCTGACAGAATGCCAAAAAAGTGAAGATTAATCAAAAAATTATTTTTTCTCAGCAAGAACCATCTCTTCCCAGGCCTTCGGCTCAAAACCGGCAACAGCCTTATTCCCGCTTCGAACCACCGGGGTCGTCATAAGAAGGGGCTCTTCCTGGAGAACTTCTTCAATATCATGCTTGATATACTTAAGCCCCTTTTTTTCATATTCCTTGCTCTCCGTGTTAATAAGGTCTTCCAGGGGAACCGACCGGCTTATACTTTTAAGCTCTCCCTTGCTTGGGCCGCGTTCTTTAATATCTAACAGGTGAGCGGTCACTCCCCGCTCTTTGAAAAAACGGACTGCTTTTTGAGTGGTTTTGCATTTTTTTGTACCGAATATTTGTATTGCCATGATTATCTCCTGTATTCCGGGTATATTGAAAATATAGCTGTTTTTTTTCAAGTTTTTTATCGTTGACACCTTTGAGAAAAAATGAAATATCTAAATATACTATAAAATTGAACAAAAGGTGTTAAACCATGCCGCTAGACTACGCATCAATAATGACAGCACTTTCAGTAAATAGTGACCATATTAAGGTAAAAAAGCCCGAACCAAACGGGGTAAAAGAGAATGAACTGACCGAAATCCAGCTGGAGGTTCTTAGTTCAATAGTAGAAAAACTGAAAGAGCCGGACCTGGATTCTTCAAAGCGGCAGTGCCCTGAATGTGGAAGGAATTTTGATCTCATAGATATTGATGCCGACACCGGCAAGGAAGTCAAAACCGTTCAAATAGATGTTTGCAGGTTTTGCAGAAGTCTCTGGTTTGATGCCGGAGAATTAAAGGCAATAACTCTAATGTCAAAAGATGTCCCTTCTCAGGATCTTGCCAGCAGGAAATCGAAATATAAGTGCCCTGTTTGTAAAAATCAAATGAATGAATATGTTTTTAAAGCCCCGGACAATGTCCTGGTAGACCAATGCCTGGACGGGCACGGCGTATACCTTGAAAGCGGGGAGCTGCTCAGAGTTTTAAGAGTTGCTAATAAATAGGGATGCTTGTGTGGAATCTTTTATGAAGGTTCGAGGTTCAAGGTTTTTTTCCGAAGGGGCGGTTTCAGAGACGTTTGTGTGTAGGGGCCTGTTCCCGGGGATCTTACCCGGAATCTGCACAGAAAGAGATCCATTTCAATAAACAGTTTCTTCCGTATTTTTTCCCGGTATCGCAGCACTCCGGGCTAATTTGCAATTGCAAGAGCTTTTTAATAAGACGCGATCCTTCGCAGCTCTTTCCCTGCCAGCAGGGGATTCGCTTCCAGCTTTACCAGCTTTGGTTC
>JAAENB010000564.1 GCA_024224995.1 bacterium
CTTTTTTTTGAATCTTTTTGTTAAAAACAAGAGTGTTATATTCTCTGTGTCCTCTGTGCATACTCTGTGTCCTCTGTGGTTAAAAAACTTAAAAAGGTCACTCAATTAATTTTTTACCAGAAATGACGCAAAATTATCAACACTTTTCTGTCCTTTACCTTTACTAAGCGATAAAAATATTATAAAAAAAGAGAAATAATAAATCAGGTGTCCTTTATTTTGTCCGAAAAACAGTTTCAAAGGAGTGTCACCCCGCACTCATGCGGGTATGCGGTATGCGCAGAGAAAATCCGCGGAAGACAACCCCGCAGGTATTTGTTCTCCTGCGGGGTTTGATGTGAACAGTTTATGGAGACTTACATGGGAGTGCCACCCCGATAATGTGATCGGGTATGCACAGATGAAAATCCGACAACCCCGCAGGTATCAGTCTCCTGCGGGGTTTGCTGCTGATAACATAACGGCACTCCTTCTGAAAGTGTCAGCTGCTTTTGGGGCAAAATGAAGGGTGCCTGTTTGTGCGAAAGACAGGCAGCGATCTTTTGCATCTGCGGCAAAAGATCGCTTCGCTTGTCTTTTGCACTCCTTTTTTTTGAATCTTTTTGTTAAAAACAAGAGTGTTATATTCTCTGTGTCCTCTGTGCATACTCTGTGTCCTCTGTGGTTAAAAAACTTAAAAAGGTCACTCAATTAATTTTTTACCAGAAATGACGCAAAATTATCAAC
>JAAENB010000565.1 GCA_024224995.1 bacterium
CTTTTTTTTCGTGCCTGTGTGTTGGTGTGTGTTGGCTGTGTGTTGGTTCTTTTTAGTCGAGTTATAGTATAGTAGAAGCCGCAGCGCATACCGAAGCGCAGAAAAATCGGCCAGTAACGGAATGAGGCTTTGAAGGGGGGCTGTGGGGTTGGTGTGTGTCTTTCCTTTGAGGGCTGGGTAGTGAATGGATCGCGGCAACCGTGCCAACAGGATGTTGGCGCGGTTGTTGCTCTTGTAGGGGGGATGTAGAGTGGGAAAATATAGTCGTTTAAGTTAGAGCTAATCAAAAATAGAAGTCAGGGAATGTGTGGGGATTTCGCAAGCGTCGTGTCAACAAGGATGTTGGCGCTACGCTTGCTCTTGTGGGTTCTTTCCACAAGAAGCATGACAACAGGATGTTGGCGGGTTTCTTGTTCTTTGAGTGGGGGTAATATAGGGTTATTGCAACAACCGCGCCAACAGGATGTTGGCGCGGTTGTTGCTGAAATCAAGTCATATTGTAAGCCTGAGTCATGATATAGACGTAGGGGGGAAAGTATAGAGTCCCATAATTACAGTTAATCAAAAACAAAGGTTGTGAATCGTGCGAGGGTTTGGGGGGAGCAAGAGCAGTGCCAACAAGGATGTTGGCGCTACTCTTGCTCTTGTAGGGATGGTGTAGGGTGGGAAAATATAGTCTTCTTAAATCTTAGCTAATCTAAAATAGAAGTCAGGAAATGTGTGGGGATCTTGCAAGCGTCGTGTCAACATGGATGTTGGCACGACGCTTGCTCTTGTGTGTGGAGGTATTTTCTTCCGTTGTGGGTTGGTATCTTTGAGTGAAGGTAAGTGTTGGCGAGTGTTGGAGCAGCCAGGAAAGCCGAATGCAGTGTAGGGGTGATTTTTCCTGCGAAGGTTTGCGCGAAGGCTTCTTAATCAGCTTATGGAACACGAGCGAAGGGCAGTGAGGAAGTGTGAAGAGGCACGAAAAAAAAGCCGTAGGTTTAACCAGGGTTTAACTTTTTTTTCGTGCCTGTGTGTTGGTGTGTGTTGGCTGTGTGTTGGTTCTTTTTAGTCGAGTTATAGTATAGTAGAAGCCGCAGCGCATACCGAAGCGCAGAAAAATCGGCCAGTAACGGAATGAGGCTTTGAAGGGGGGC
>JAAENB010000566.1 GCA_024224995.1 bacterium
CGCCTTTACTGGCTGGTTTCAGGCCAGGGCTATGGAGATTCCGGGAAGGTGTAGCTACCCCTGCGAGGGGGGCGATACCTGTAGGGGCTCGGCGTGCCGTGCCCTATGCGGTGTTTATTTGGGTTTACCCCTCAGTGACGTTTTGGTGTAGGGGCGGGGCATGCCTCTCCCCCCTACACAAAAACGTCACGAAAACCGCTCCGTGGTAAAATCCCCGGAAACCGGCCCTATTTAAAAAGAGTTTCTTGAGAGTGCGGACCCTGCGAAGCAGGGAAAAAATAGAATAGAAACTGGTTAGAAAGAGGATTGGGAATAAAAAGAGACTGGTTGCCGGAACTCTGTCAACTGTCAACCGTCAACTAATCTTAGTTTCTTAAAAGGAGCTTGATATAAAAGACATGTCCGGAATAAATCGAAGAGAATTTTTAAAGCGAGCCGGGTTAACAGCAGCGGCATTTGCCTTTCCGGCAATGATATTGGAAGGGTGTAAAGAAGAAGTCAAAAAAGCCCTTGCTGCGAAGCCGGTAATCTGGCTCCAGGGACAATCCTGTTCGGGCTGTTCGGTCTCATTGTTAAACAGCATCGAACCGGGAATACCGGAGCTTATAAGCAGTCATATCAGCCTGAATTTTCATCAAACATTAAGCGGCGGCACCGGGGCAACCCTGGTAAAAGTGCTTGAAGAAGCGGTCGATAAAAAAAGAAAAGATTTTCTCCTGGTAGTGGAAGGATCAGTACCAACAGCGCATGATCTGTATTGTACCCTGGGAGTGGTAAAGGGGCATCATGTGGGGATCAGGGAGTGGATAGAAAAATTGGGAAAGAATGCCGGGGCAGTACTGGCAGTGGGATCATGCGCGGCATTCGGCGGTATCCCGGCTGCGCGGGGAAATGAAACCGGGGCAAAACCGGTATCTGCAGTATTACCGAAAGCGAAGCTAATTAATATACCCGGCTGTCCAACACATCCCGATTGGGTCACGGGAACGATCCTGCATTACCTGTTAAAAGGTATGCCGGAACTGGATGAGTACAAACGGCCGAAACTGTTTTTTGAAAAGACTGTTCATGAAGCCTGCGAGCATTTGAAAGAGTATGAAAAAGGAATATTCGCCCAATACTGGGGCGACCGTGGCTGTCTCTATATGCTGGGCTGCCTGGGAATGGACAGCAATTGCGATATTCCAACGCGAAAATGGCTTGAGGTAAATACCTGCACCGGCTCCGGATCGGGCTGCATCGGGTGTACGGAAGACGTGTTTCCCGATACCGGGGATAGAGGATTATATATGCATAAATACGCTCAAACAGAGCCGGGCAGGGGCACCGGGGAGAGCGGCGCGTGAACAGGATACTTGCTTATACGGTAATATTACTGTTGCTGCTGCCGGCAACCGTAGTGGTTTACCGCTTACAGGCGGCACATTCTTTGCCCGGGAAATTATATCTGCCCAAAACAGGACACCGCAAGCCCAGGATATTATTTGATCATAAAGCGCATGTGGAAAAGTATAATACGGAATGTATTGACTGCCATCACAAAGGAACAAATAAACCCTGTAGTGCCTGCCATGAAAAAAAGGATAAGGGAGCAGTAGTAAATCTCAAGGGAGCATTTCATCAGCAATGCCATGATTGCCACCGGAAGACCGCGGGCCCAAAGGGCTGCGGCAGGTGTCACACGAACCATAACGGTAAATAAGCCCGGAGAAGAGTATGAAAAAGATGCTGTCGTTCTTTTCACATCTGAGTATTAAAAACAAGGTCCGGTATTCACTCATCGGTTTATGCCTGTTTATTCTAACAATCTTTTTTGGCGTAACCTTTTTTTATACTCGTACGGAAATAGCGGACCTGGTAAGCAATAATTATCAGCAAATAGCGACCAAACAGTTTGAATATATAGAATATTTAACTGAACGGAATATAGAGGCAATAGAACGGATCGCAAAAAATAAGATCGTTCTTGAGGCGGGACAAAAAGCCCGTAATGCCAATACGGTTACTCCGGCCGATTTTACAGACCTGAAGAACTTTCTCGATCTGCAGTTGCGGGAATCGGGAGAATTCAAGTATATCAGCTTTATCAATAACCGGGGACTACTCTGTTATACCAATGATAGAAGAAACAACAGAAGTCTTTTTGCCGGCGGACTCTTTCAACGGATCATGAAAAGCAGCGATATACACATTGATGACGCGGTAATTTCATCGGAAACAAAAAATAAAGAGATCCTGCAGCCAATATCGTACCCGGTTTATGAAAAAAAAGGAGAAACCGGGGCAATAACCGGTTATATAATCGCCCATATGAATATGAATATTGTGGATGATTCCATGAGTGTCATAGACCTGGGCCGGAGCGGCACAGCCTACCTGGTTGATCCAAAGGGCAGGGTAATCAGTTCTTCAGGAAACCTGGAATATGGGCACAGCAGGGAGATTTTTTTCGATTACTATCTCAGTAACAAAGCAAGCAATTATTCACCGGGGTACAAATTGATTAATCCCAAAACCGGCAAGCTGGTAACCGGTGTCCGGGATTGCCTGGCCAGGGGACACAGCGGACACGGGTTTTATGTAAATCACAAAGGAGTCCGGGTTTTGGGAGTGTGGAAATGGTTCAGTTTTTTTCAATGGGTTTTTCTAATTGAGGTCGATAGAAAAGAAGCCTTTCTCCCTATATATAAAACCCTGATTATTTTTATTTCCGTAGCAGTAGTATTTTTTATATTAACCATAATACTATCATTTTTTTTAGCGAAAAATATCAACCAATCAATGCTTTCTTTTATGGAATCTTTTGGAAAGGGAGCGCTTGGCGATTTAACCGTGCGGTACCCGGTAGAATATGAACTCTTGTTTCCTGTGGAAGAGCGGGACGGGGAGGGCTACCGTGAGTACGACACAGCCCGGGGCTTGTGTTTTTTCAAGATAGGAAGTGTGGCAAAAAAATTTAACCGGGAACCGGCCTGCAGGCTCATTCTGGAAGGGGCCTATAAGTCCTGCACCCAGTGCAAGGTTTATACGTATACGATCAAAAATGAGATTAATGAGCTGGGAGCCTGGTTTAATGAATTCATGGAGAATATTGATGGAGTTATTAATAGCATTAAAAATATGATCAAGGTATTGTTTACTTCTTCCGCAGAGATGTCAACCACAACAGCGCATTTTTCAGAGAATGCAAATAACCAGGCAGCATCAGCAGAAGAGATAATGTCAACAGTAGAAGAACTCTCTGCCGGGTTTAGCAATGTTTTTGAACGGTCCTCAGAGCAGAACCTGAGCCTGAAAACCATGATCATGCGGGTGGAAGAGCTTTCGGGGATTATTAATGAGATGAGTGGAAAAGTAACTGATGCCCGGGAACAGGCCGGAGGATTTTCATCCAAAGCTCAATCCGGAGAAACGAGCCTGACCCATATGAACCGGAGCATGACAAAAATAAGCAGCAGTTCATCTGAGATGATGAATATTATCAAAATAATCGGAGATATTTCAGACCAGATAAACCTGCTTTCACTGAATGCCGCAATAGAAGCGGCACGTGCCGGGGATGCCGGCCGGGGTTTTGCAGTGGTTGCCGATGAGATCTCAAAACTGGCCGACCAGACAGCCACAAGCCTGAGCGACATTGGAACCCTGATCCGGGAAAATGATGATGAGATTAAAAAGGGGATCTCAAATGTCAATGAAACAGTAGACACGATTAGTGTAATAATAGAAGGATTTAATTCAATCAGCATAATGATGGCGAATATATCGGAGTATATGCAGCAGCAAATTGCTACCAATCTTGCCGTAAATGAAGAAATGAGCAATGTTAATACCAAGTCCGATGAGATCAAATATTCAACCCAGGAACAGCGGATAGCCTCGGATGAGATAGTAAAATCGATAGCACTAATTAATGAGCTTACCCAGGAAAACGCCACTGGCGCGGACAAATTGGCAGCGAACGCGGAAAATATCGAGACCCTGGCCCAAATGCTCAGTAAAAATGTTGATTTTTTTAAGAGCTGATTTAAATATGGTTTTATTATGACAAAAGAAAGACCATATATGAGTTACAAATTTACCGGGATGCAGCCCTTTACCAGTGCCCTTGAAACCGCAGGATTAGAGTATATGATCCTGGAAGATGAAAATATAGACCGTTTATTTAAAGAGCAGGAAGAGCTCTATAACAAAGAGAACGACAAAATCTATATAGGACGATGTGAAAAAGACGGAGAGGTTCTCTATTTCCTGGAATTTGGAGTAATGCTGGAGACCAATCTCAGAACCCATGTGGTATTTATCTTTAATCATCTGCCAACCTTTGAAGAGATGATCGAAACCTCAAATGATATAGGTCCCTTAACAATAGCACATTTACAGCAGTCTCAAAGCACGGGAGAAGGGAGTTCTACGGTTCAGTAGCAGCATTAAAATTATCATCATTTTTTCTTTTTTTTATTATTCTTCTTCTTCCTTCTGATGGGATTTGCTCCAGCCTTTTCCGGCCTGTGGCGAGATTGTACCGGCTTTGAGTTCTTCCGGGATAGCCATTTGTTTGTTTTCACCGGGAATATCCGAAATACGGTCCCGTTCTTTATGTCTTCTGGCGAGGGAAGAAAATTCTTTTGGATTGTCAATAGTAACCTGTCCAAAGTGGAAACTCACAACGGGGTTTTCAAGAAGTTCATTCAGGGAGACTCCCAGTTTATCCTGGGTAAGTTCGGTCATTTTCAGGAGTTCATCGATCCCGAAGTTAAAGGTATGGGGCTGTTTTTTTTTGAGCGAAATATTATCTTCAAGGAGCTTGTTTTCCAGGAAGGCATATATTTTTGTTAATGGTTTTTCATAGAGTTTAGCCTCGATCCGGATAAAGGTGAACCACACCCGCTGAGCCAGGGAGGTGAATATTCTTTTTAAGATATCCGGGGATTGTTTGAGCAAGGCTAAAAATGAGTTCATATTGATGGGGATCAGTTTGGAGGAACCATAACTGATGGCACTGGCATTCCTGGGTTTGTCGGAAATAAGGGCAAGTTCGCCAAAAATGTCCCCGGCATTAAGGACCGAGAGAATAATCTCTTTGTCGAGGTTATTTTTAACGATTTTTATGCGGCCTTCTTTGAGAATATAGAGCTCTTTGCCTGGTTCGTGTTCGCAAAAAACAAGCTGGTTGTCGGAGTATACAATGTGTTTTTTTTCAACAACCGGTTTTTTCATAGTTGCCATCCCGGCACTAGCAATAATACCGCGAATAGCGGCAACCTCTTCAATAAATTCCCCCTGGGGATACAGGTGGTGGTACCTGCTTAGAATATAATATGCTTTATTATGAGAATCATGATTATAATAATATTTTCCCAGGAAAAATAAGGAATGTTCGGCAGGGATATTGTCGCTGGCTGCTTCGAGGTGGACTATCATATTATTATATACGCGGAGCCTGTCGGCGAAGGAGTTCATGATTTTCAGGGCTATCCGGGAATTATGCTGCAGCAGGGAGAGAAAATTGTTCCGGTTTAATTCTATTACAATAGAGTCGGTTTTGGCAAAGGCAGTAACCATCCTGGGCCGGTTGGCAAGAGAGGAAATAAACCCGAAGATATCACCCGGGCCGGCAATGTTTTTATGCTTTTTGAATTTTTCATTTGAATAGCTCAGTTCAACACTTCCCTTTTCAACGATAAAGACCGACTGGTTATCTTCATCTCCTTCAAGAAAAATATATGCCCCGGCTTTGTATTGATGTTTCTTTTTACTGTCCGCAGCTGCCGTCATTCTACCAACTCGTGTGTATAATATTACACTTCATAGTATAATAGAATTCGTAAAAGGTCAACTCTTTTTATCCCGGCCAGTTGGGCGCAGAAGTAATTTAAATGGTAAGGTTATAACACAATGTCAGGGAATTAGTCTGATCTTTCCGGAACAAGAGCCACGGATGGCTCTGCCCTGGTGCAATACAGAACGAAGTCTTTAAAAAAATAACCGGGAAAACACCAACACAATTTCTGGATGATATCACTTCAGGTGACGGGTAATAAATTTTTCCAGGGCCGGAACATAGGTTTTACGGGAATCAATAAAACCGCCATTGTGGGAACCGTGAATTGTTACAAATTCTTTTGGTTCTTTTGCGTGAGAAAAAAGCTTTTGTGCCAGTTTATAGGGGATCATCTCATCTTCCGTACTATGTATAATGAGAACCGGGCAGGACACCTTCGCGATATACTCAGCTGAATTATAGGTATCCCCGATTATGAGTCCAACAGGAAGACCGGGTTTGTGAAACTTCCCAACATCATAGGCCGATGAAAAAGTCGATTCGAGAATGAGCATTACGGGAGTGGTTTGTGACGCGAACCGGGTTGCAACAGCACCGCCAAGAGACCTGCCAAAAACGATTATTTTTCCGTGAGGGATCTTTTTCTGTGAAAGCAGGTAGTCCCGGGCGGCAGCAGCATCAAGATAGGTGCCTTCTTCCGAGGGTTCTCCTGTGCTTTTCCCGTAACCGCGATAATCAAAGATAAAAACATCCAGTTTCAAGGAATGAAATATTTGAATCGATTCAAGGCGGTGTGAAATATTACCGGCGTTCCCGTGGCAAAACAGGACTGTGCCCCGGCTTTGCTTCACGGGAATCCACCAGGCATGGAGTTTCTCTTTGTCTTTGGTGCGAATAAAGACCGTTTCATAGGAAAGGTTGATTTCCGCGGGAGTTTCTCTAATAGATTTTACCGGGTGAAATAATAAACTGTTTTTGCACTCACACAGCAATAAGAGGACAGCTATTATTATACATCCGGTTATAGTAAATGTTACCCTTTTTCCTTTCACCTTGTACCTTTCCCCTGTTTTAAAGATCCACACAGATAATACAAACATCATCTTCAAAGCTGTCACTTCCCCGGTAACAGCTCACTTCGTCAAAGAGTTTTTTTACAAAGTCCCGGCAAGGCAGCTCTTTGTGCATTTCAAGAATGTCCATCATGCCGTTATTTTCAAAAAAACGGGTCTCATTGTCAAGTTGAGCGGCTTCAGTAAGCCCGTCTGTATAGAGCAGCAGTTTACAGTTCGGCGGAAGTTCTATATGATTATTTTGATAGAATTTATTATGTTCTTCAAGGAAATTATTATTCATACAGGCAATGGGAGGAGTTTTAAAGCCTTCAATGGGAGTTATTCCTTTTCCGGAAATGATAAATGGAGGATTATGCCCGGCATTGGCATAGTTTAAGCTGTTTGTCTTTTTGTCCAGTATTCCGTAAAAAGCAGTAATAAAATTATCATCTGTCTGGTCATAGAGGATTTCATTAATATACGAAAAGAGCAGTGCCGGGTCTTCTCTTCTTGAACCGGCCTGGAGGATGATTGTTTTCACCATTGAGGTTATCAGGGCCGCTGGAATACCATGCCCTGAAACATCACTAATAAAGATGCCTATTTTATCCGAATCCCGGAATTTGAAAAAATCATAAAAATCGCCGCCAACAAGTTCCATTGGTCGATATAAAGAAGATATCGAGCTCAACGGATCAGAAGCCGGAATAAGGCGCTGCTGGATCTGCCGGGCCATAATGATCTCATTTTCCATCTCCTGGTTCCTGTCGGCAAGAAGGTGGTTTGTTTGGACCAAATTATCGTTTACTACTATGAGTTCTTCGGCCATTTCTTTGAGTTCTTCAGTCCGTTCTTCGACTTTTTCTTCAAGAGTCCGGTTTAGATCCTGTAGGGCATGGGACTTTTCTTCCAGTTCTTCGGAGTAAATCCGTAGTTTTCTCTGAGATTCTTCAAATTGTTTGTATATGAGGTAGCCCAGTAATATCATAAGAATGAAATATCCCCAGTGAAAATAAAGAAGCTGGTGACTAACGGATTTGGCTTTTAGGATAATATCACCAAAAATTGAAAAACCGAATATCAACAAACCAAAGCTGATAATCCTGGCCTCCCTGCTT
This sequence comes from bacterium, assembly GCA_024224995.1. Next base: position 7,959 of record JAAENB010000566.1, read on the forward strand.
CCTTTAATAAGAGACCGGATCAATTCAATAATCGCGGCTACAATAGAGAGAACGAAAAAAAATGTACGGATATGTGCTGCAGCTAAAAAAGGGATATAAGGATTTACCTGTTCCCAGAAAATGAAAATGGGAATAACCGGTATGGACAGGATAATAAAAAGCTGCCATGAGCGCCGGATTATTGATTTGTACCCCGGGCCAATGGTATCCTCAATAAATTTGAAAAGCCCAATTGGAAAAAAGATTACAGCAAGGAACGCTGTTAATTCAATTGATACGGTATCTGAGAAGAGGATCATGGTAAGATCGGAACTGGCTATAACAAATATACCTATTGCCATACTCATAAGGAAAAATGAGAAGACTGAATAATATTTCCTGCGCCAGTTTTTTAAAAATATTAACAGGGAAATTAATGCGGTAAAAATAAAAATAAATCCCAGGATAAGACGGTCTATCTGTTCAAGTACTATCCGGAAAATTATTGATTTTCCAAAATCAATAAAAATTGGTTTTTCCAGACCTAAAGGACCTTTCCTGTTTGAATAAAACCTGAAATACAGGGTTTTATTTCCAAAATTGTCGGGTATTTTGAACAGGTGAGGACGCATATGGTCAAATTCCGAAGGACGTGATACCGGGACAACGGACTGGTACATTCGTTCTCTGTCGAGGTAGACTTCAAAGTTGTGCCAGTAACTACCGGAAGGTATAAAAACAACCGGGTAGAGAACTTCTTTTTCCGGCAGTTTCTTTCGTATAATAAGATAGGTTTCTTTTCCGTGATTTATAAAGGAAGAGGGCATCTTATAGGGGAGCCAGTTCTTTATATCTTCAATTAACGGTGTACCCGTATCATCAAATTGAAAATCTCCCACGAAATAAGACAGCCCCTGCGATATGGTAACGGCAGGTTTTTCCGGGTAGTTGGCAGCGCAGCCTGCAAGGAAAGTCATAATAAGAGCAATCCCTAAAAGACCTGCTTTCAGATGTATATTCTTTTGGATCTTCACTTTTTTTGACCTTTTTTATACGCTCTCTCAAGAAACTAAAATTTGCTTGTGCGCGGGCTTGAAAGCATGGGCTCTTTGGATTGCTGCGGAACTCGCGTTGCTCAAACAGTCCTCACAACCCAAAGAGCCCATACTTTCAAGCCGGATGCAGCTCGCAATATTATTTAGTTTCTGACGTATTTTTTCCCCG
>JAAENB010000567.1 GCA_024224995.1 bacterium
GTTAAAAGATTTATATACGCTTCAAGCTCAAGTGTTTATGGAATTAAAGAAGAAGAGAATGTCACCGAAGATCTTCCGCTTGAACCATTAACTGATTACTCTAAATTCAAAGCTCTCTGTGAAGAGGTTGTGTTTAAACAGGCTGCGGATGATTTTGTCTGCCTGGTTCTGAGGCCAGCCACAGTATGCGGATATTCTCCAAGACAGAGAATGGATTTAGCAGTAAATATATTAACCAATCATGCTGTAAATAATAGAAAAATCAAGGTTTTTGGGGGATCCCAAAAAAGACCGAATATTCATATCCAGGATATGACAAATATTTATGTCGAATCGCTTGAATATGAAGATGAGCAGATTAACGGAAAGGTCTTCAATGCCGGATATGAGAATTATTCTATAATGACGATAGCAGAGATGGTAAAAGAAGTTGTGGGAGATGATCTTGAGATTGCTGTGGAACCAACTGATGACTTACGATCATACCATATATCTTCTGAAAAGATACAAACGACATTGGGTTTTGAGCCAAAATACAGCATTAAAGACGCCATAACAGAAGTCCGGGATGCAATTACTGACGGAACGCTAAAAGATCCCATGAATAATAGTTTTTACTTTAACATCAAAAGAATGAAGGAGATTGTCTTAAAATGATAGAAAATAAGATAACAGTTCCATATTCATATTTGCAGGATCAATTCAGTGATCCCGAACCTATTCTTAACGCTTTTCGAGAGCAGTTAACCAGGTGTGAATTTACTTTTGGCCCTGAATTGGAAGAATTTGAAGAAAAAATGTCGGGTTATACCGGTGCCAAATATGTACTGGGCACGTCTTCCGGAACAATGGCATTATCAATGCTGCTTCAGGCTGCCGGTGTTGGGTATGGCGATGAAGTAATAACAGTTTCACAAACCTTTGTTGCCACAATCGGTTCTATTGTAGCGATTGGTGCACGCCCCTACTTTATTGAAGTTAAAGATAATTATACAATGGACCCGGATCTTATTGAAAAGGCCATTACAAATAAAACCAAAGCTATAATGCCTGTTCATTACTCCGGACAACCGGCAGATATGATCAAAATTATGGAAATCGCCAATAAGCACAATATACCAGTTATTGAAGACTCATGCTGTGCTATTAGCGGTAAGCTCGACGGAAAGCATGTTGGAACTTTTGGACTGGGCGGTGCGTTTAGTGTCCATCCCTTAAAGAACTTAAATGTCTGGGGAGACGGCGGACTCCTGGTAACAAATGATAAAGAAATATATGACAAAGCATTTCTTCTGAGAAACCACGGTCTAAAAAACAGGGATGAAGTTGAATTATATGGTCATAATGCCCGTCTTGATACAATACAGGCTATTGTGGGCAACTATCTATTTGACCAGATTGATGATATTACGGACAAAAGAATAGCAAATGCTGAGAAATATGACGCGGCACTTTCTGCCTCTGAATTTTCAGAATACATTAAAATCCCACAAAGACAAAAGAATGAAAGACATGTCTACCATATGTACATGTTTTTAGCGGAACATAGAGATGATCTTTTAAACTATTTAATTGATAAAGGAATTGACGCGAAAGTACATTACCCGATTCCCATGCATCTCCAGGAAGCGACGCTCAATCAAAAAGAACCTTTTAATAAACTGGATCTTTCAAAAACCGAAGAACAGTGTAAGTCTTTATTAACCTTACCCGTTCATCAGCACCTATCTGGTGAGCAAACAGATTATGTAATTCAATGCATAAAGGAGTTTTACGGTAAAGAATTATGGAAGTAAAATACCTGGATCTTCCTTCTCAATTTAATACGGATGAAGTATTACATGAGATTAAAAGCATTCTTGAATCATGCCAGTTCGTTATGGGACCGCAGCTTGAGGAATTTGAGAAAAAATTTGCTGAAGCCTGCGGAGTAAAATACGCTCTTGGCATAGACAATGGAACAAATGCTCTCTTTATTGCGCTAAAGATTCTTGGAATCGGCACGAATGATGAGGTCATTACCGCGCCAAATTCTTTTCTCGCCACTGCCGGAGCGATTGTTCAGGCAGGGGCGTTTCCCCGGTTTGTTGACATTTCCGATGATTATAATATTGATCCCGGAAAAATTGAAGAAGCAATAAACGAAAAAACAAAAGCAATAATGCCCGTCCATTTAACCGGGAACCCGGCAAAAATGGACGAAATTAATACGATTGCAAAAAAACATGGCCTGTATGTTATAGAAGATTCCGCTCAAGCCATAGGCGCTTCAGATGAATTGGGAAATAAAGCCGGCTCATTGGGCGATATGGGTGCATTTAGCTTACATCCGTTGAAAAATATAAATACCTGTGGCGATGGTGGAGTATTAACCACAAATTCGGAAGAATATTATAAGCAAGCTCTACTGATGCGGAACCACGGCTTAAAAAACCGTAATGAAGCACAGTTTTTTGCCTATAACTTCAGGCTTGATTCAATAAAAGCAGCTGTTGCCGGTATACGGTTAAAACAAATTGAGAAAATAACAGATCAGCGTAATAAAAATTCAGAACAGTACGACAGGGGACTGGCAAACCTGGAGCAGGTGATCATTCCTGAACGGCCAAAGGATGTCCGCCAGGCTTTTCACACCTATGTTATACAGGTTGAAAGAAGAGATGCATTAATCAGTTATTTGGAAAATAGGGGAATAGAAACAAAAATTCATTATCCTATGCCAATTCATCTGATGGAGGCATCAAAAGAGTTTGGTTATAAAAAAGGAGATTTTCCAATTACTGAAGAACAGTCCGAAAAAATAATCACCTTACCAATAAACCAGACTTTGACGGAAGAACAAATCGAATATGTTATTGATTCGATTTCGAGTTTTTACTCTTAGAAGCAGTTAATTAACCATGAAAATAAAAAGGGGGTACTATGAACATGAAGAATAGTAGTAATATCAAAGAGTTTGCCGAAAATTACTATAGTGATGTAGTCAATTTTATAAAAAAAATATCCGTAACGGATAAAGCCGGAGAAGAATTAGAATTCTACCAGGCTATTGAAGATGTAGCAAATATGGCAATGTCCTGTTCCGATGCCGGGAATAAAACCATCTTTATTGGTAATGGAGCAAGCCAGGCCATATCAAGCCATATGTCCACTGATATATGGAAAAACGGAGGCGTACGGGGTATTGCCTTTACAGACCCTTCGGTTTTGACATGCATCGGGAATGACTACGGGTACGACTTTGTTTTTGAAAAACCTATTGAAATGTTTGCTGATCCGGGTGATATTTTATTTGCCACCAGCAGCTCCGGTCAATCAAAAAATATTTTGAACGGATGCAGCGCGGCAAGAAAGAAGGATTGTTCCATAGTCACTCTTTCGGGATTTAAATCCGACAATCCATTAAAGTCACTGGGAGATATAAACTTTTATGTTCCCGCAGACGCCTATGGCCCAATTGAAATTATTCACCATTCAATTATTCATAGTATTGTTGATTCTATAATTGACGCGAAAAAGAACTAAAAAAAATATTGGATGAAATTGTATGTATTCTTTAGAAGAACTTCAACAAAAAGCACACCAGGTTAGAAAAGATGTTGTGGATATATGCTGTAATAATGGAGCAGGACATATTGCCCCCTCACTTTCATGTATTGATATACTTGTCTCTCTGTACTA
>JAAENB010000568.1 GCA_024224995.1 bacterium
GCCCGAATTTCCCACGGGGAATGGCCAGATAGATATACTATTAAAATATAAAGACCGCCTTTACGGGATCGAATTAAAAAGTTATACGGATCAAACCGGGTATACAAAAGCGTTAACCCAGGCCGCGCGTTACGGCAAGAGCTTAAACCTTACGGAAATAACCCTGGTCTTTTTCATCGAATACATTGATGAAAAAAACAGGAAAAAGTACGCGGTCGATTATACGGATAAAGACTCCGGCGTAAAAGTTATGCCCATCTTCGTTGAAACCGGGAATTAGCCCCCGGGTATTTTTATTGACAAAATCCCCCGGTTGCGGTAAAAGTACTTAAACTTTGATTACTGATCCATCTAAGAATCCGGGGGAAGAAATGCGAAAATTTTCATCATATGGCCCAATCAATACGAAGCTGCATTATTAGTCTCCACGAAAGGAATTGATTGATAACGCCTATGTTCAACTGGTTGGAGAGAATCCGGAAGAAGGCGGTCATTATATGACCGTATGGGCTCCCCGGCAAACAGGAAAGTCCTGGGTGATGAACGAAGTTCTTTACCGGTTAGACGATGACGAGAGATTCAGTGTTGTTAAGATTAACCTGGAACACCTGAAAATAGAAAATAATATCAATAATATATTGATATCTGTTGGAACACTGATTCTTGAAGAATTAAATAAACCAATTATCAAAACCGACACCCCGGACAAATTCGCGAATATTTTTAAAAAAGATTTTCTTGATAAGCCCCTGTTCCTGATCATTGATGAATTCGATGCCCTGGCTGAGGATGCCATAAGCGCCATAGTGGGCATTTTTAGAAATATTCATATGTTCAGACAGAATAAACCGGGTAAACCAATTGAAGAAAAAAAATATCTCTTACACAGTGTTGCCCTCATCGGTGTTAGAAGCGTTCTCGGTGTTGAGAATGTAAAAGGCTCACCTTTTAACATCCAGAGAAGTATTCATATTCCCGATCTTACCTATGATGAAGTTGATGAAATGTTCAAATGGCATGAGCGGGAGAGCGGGCAAAAAGTTGAACAGGAAGTAATTGACAGGCTCTATTATGAAACCGCAGGGCAGCCCGGTTTAACCTGCTGGTTCGGGGAACTCCTCACCGAAGGATTCGAGAATTTTGTTGTTGAAAAAGATAAACCTGTAACAATGGATACTTTTGAAGAAGTATATGCTGCTGCGACCTCTATTCTTCCCAATAAC
>JAAENB010000569.1 GCA_024224995.1 bacterium
AATTAGTCCTGTCTTTCCTCCACCCATGTGAAAATACATCGTGTATTGCACATGGGTGTCGCCATCCGTGGCTCCGGTTCCGGAAAGACAGGACTAATTTCCTGATATCGTATTAATGAGCTAAAAATTTATACTGCTGGCGGGTGAAAGATTCAGAAAAATTTGTAAAAAGATAAGAATAAGATTTTAAAAAAAAATAAAAAAATTATTTGCAAATTTATTTATGGGGATTATTCTTTACTGAAAATATGGTAAAAAAACTTTAAATTTTTATATACAATGAATATTAACCAGTGTTATAAAATATTGAATCTGCCGCAATCCTCTTCCGATGAAGAGATTGCACACGCTTTTAAGAAGCTGGCTTTGAAGTATCATCCCGACAAGAACCGGGAACGGATGAAATGGGCTCATGAGGCTATGGTTAAGGTCAACACTGCCTATACCACCGTTATGAGCTATCGCTTTCAAAACCAGCAGCCCGACGCCGATGCCCAAAACGGCAACGAACCCGATATCAACAATGATATCATGAATGACCTTAAACGTAAAAAAGAACGTGAAACCGAAGACCGGGCGCGGGAAGAGCGGATGGCTGCCGCGCTAAAGGCCAGGCTTGAAAAAGAGCGTGAAATCCTTATTGACCGGTTTATTTCCATTCGCGAGACTTCGAAAGATTCTTTATACCGCTTCTTTCAGTATAGCCTGTATAAACTTCCTGTTCGTGAAGCAGCTTCAAACCAGGGGATCTACAATCGTATTGTCCGGACTCTGCGGAAATCCTATCATTCAATTAACAAACTCTCGAAGCAGACAAAGGATCCCGAACTTCTGGAACACTTTTCCGTTTTTTCCAATATGATCTTTAATTTTTACCGGTCTTCCGAATGCCTCAATATTATTGATTCCTATACCAATCAATATGATGTTGACGCTTACCGGCAATATAAAATGGGTGATGACGCGCTCAATACCGCTCACAAAGAGGTCTTTTTTGAAAGGCACAACAGGGGGCATTTTAAAACCGATATTTCGGTCTCCTATCTTATACAGGCCATTGATATTCTAAAAAAAACCCTTACCGCCTATCCCAAATCGACCTGGCGAATTGAGACAGGCATAAAACTCGAGTACGCGCTGGCGCTAAAAAGATATATGGAACTCTTTTTTAACGAAGATTAAAAGGATACATACGCAACAACCAGGGAGGCTGAAAACCCGCGATAATCACTGTCCGAAACTCCGGACATACTAATTCCATTTATATACAGGTACGAAACATCCACTCCTACGCGGAGAAAATCCGTTACATTCAAATATACGCCAACATGCGGCTCCAGCGCAAAAAACGCAGATCCTTCAACCTGATCGTCTCCTGACCCTACCTTGTACCCTACTCCACCTGCCCCGATTATTACCCCTGTTGAAATATTTACGAGGCTGGTTGCGAAAAAATAGTACTCAAACATGAACCCGCCATACCCTATAGACACATCCCGGTCCGTAGAGTCTACTGTTAGCCTTCTGGAGGTAGTATTGCCGAATCCTCCGGCTCCAAAGACAAATGAATGGTTTAAGATAAGCCCTCCCCTGGTTCCCAGAAGGAAAGTATTCTCTCCGCCAAGCCGTCCATATCGAGGAATAAGGGCTCCATACCAGTTAAATGAATATTTATCTTTATCCACCATGTCCATGAGGACTTTTCGTTCTTTTTCCTTCTTTTCTTCGTCCTCTTTCTCGTCCTTATTCACCGGAGTATCTCCCCTGGCTACGGTCGACTCCCGGTTAATTTTTTTAAAATTATTATACGCCAGCAGGGAGCGTTTTCCCTTCTGTAGAGTGATTCCGGCTTCATAGACATTTCGTCCCTTTTTATTAACGATCCGGTATTTTCCATGCTCCAGTGCCAATTCCATATTACGGCCATAGGCTTTATGCAGTTCCGCGATGAGAACATTATCGCTGTCGTGAATAAAAAGCTTGCCGTGAATATTCCGGTGAACAACAAGCCCTGCCGAACTCTCGCGTACATTGGTAAGGATCACATCACCGGTTCCGGTCATTTGTATATTATAATTGGGATGCTGCGGCCCGCTCATGGTTTTCTCGGTCCGGGTAAGTGTTTCATTATAGGCATATTGATACGCCTCATTTAACGTAATCCGTCCATCCTGGGTCACGTCTGCCGCTCCCCTGAGTCCAGACAGGAGATAATAGGTAAAAAATGATCCCTTTATACGGTCCGATTCCTGGGACGCTTCATCTGAAGAGCTGGAACTCATAAAGGCGTATCCTTTCATGTCGTACGAGGAGTCGACTAAAAAAGGAGCCCGGCGTTTTCCTCCTTTTATACGGGTAAACGCCCCTGAGGAGCAGGAATCGAGGATAGCGATCTTTACATCCGCGGGTACGGCATCAATAAATTTCTTGATCTCTTTATAAAAGATCTTTTCATTTCCCAGGAGTATTCCTTCTTCATCGGAATGGCCGGAATAATAAAAAACAAGCTCCGCTTTTACTGATTGTGATTTTGCCCCGGCTATTTTCCGGCGGATCTTTCGCGCTGCTGAAAAGAAATTCCTTCTGTCGGGATCGAAAAGCAGGAGCCCGTCTTTGCGGTGAACTCCTCCCATGTCGTGCAGTACATTCATAACGGAATTCGCGTCCGACACCGCGTACCGGAGCCGTTCTCTTGAATAGCCGCCATTATTAGCTCCCACCACCATTGCAAACCGGTGAATAGCAGTAAGCTTTTTTTTCGCCGGAAGGGGTTTTTCCGCGAACAGAACTATAGAAAAAACCACACACAAAAACACGAATAAGGGTAATGGTTTAATTATTATCAATCTTTTGCGTCTTATTTTCAGCATATACTTTCTCCCTCTCAGCTGTTTTTTGCAGCAGGGATCTTTCTCTTATTTTTTAAACACCGTAATGGATTGCTGTTCCACTTGATCTAACGGGATCTCTTCTTTTAATATAGTATCTTTTGAGGAACGGGCAAATTTTTCTGCTGCTTTTGCCAGCTCCCGCGCATTAATTTCAACACGGGATGTTATAAAAAAGAACCGTTCAAAATCCGGTGCGTCATCAAGTTCATAGGAATTTGGTAAAACATGCTTTTTGTTTATTTCAAGTTCCGTGGAGCCTGTTTCCGAAGCGGGATAGTGCAGCGTTACCGCCTTTCGCCCGTCAATTGAAAGAATAACGCCATAGTGGGCTTTTACCGAAATATAGGCCAGCTGCAGCAGGTCTTTTTCTTTTACCTGCGCCCCGGTTTTAAGCCGCTCTTTTCCTGCCGCGCTTTTCCGGTAAATAAAAAAACGGGTGCTTCCTTTAAGCCGGATTCTTTCATGCTGGTTCCCATTGTCCCTGGAAGGTATTGTTCCGGTTCCGGGAAGAAACAAAACAAACGCGATTACCACTGCTCCTAATGAAAATACCGGGAAAATGAAATTCTTGAATAAAACCATGGGATTTCTGCCCGGTGTTTTTTCATTCCCGTCTTTCCGTCTCTTTTCTTTTTCACTGGTTTCATACAGCCGTCCCACACTGCCGGCAACAAGACCGGGCGGATATTTCTCCAGGATCTCCCTGTTTGACTGTTCTATTTGTTCAAACCGTTTTTGTATTTCTCTATCATTTTCAAGGAGCTGCTCGATCTCTTTCATCCTGCCGGCAGGAAGTTCCCGGAGATAGTATTGCTCTAACTGTAGATCGGAAACATACTCTTTTGCCATCATTGCATCTCCTTTATATTTTGTGCTCGTTCTTTTAATTTTTTCAACCGTTTCCGGACTCCTGAAACGGAAAGTCCCGATTCCCGCGCCACCTGTTCCAGGGTCATTCCATCGACAAAATGCATTACCGCGATTTTCCTGGTTGATGTCTGCTCATTTTTAAAAATTCTGTCCAGAAGCTCACTATTGATTATTTTCTCTTCTGTTTCATCATAGCTCGCGATATTAAGAAGCAGATCTTCTCCTTCGGAAACAGGGGCTCTTCTGTTGGACCGGATCATATTCAGGCACACGTTTGTGGCCATTGTATAGAGGAGACTTGAGGGATATTCCCCTTTAAGACGTTTTTTGCTTGATATGAGCCTCACAAAAACCTCCTGCATTGCGTCAAATGACAGCTCTTCATCTTTTAGTAAAAACCGGCATCTTCTGAGCACCATTGGACCATACTGTTCGTAATACTCTTCGACATTGATATCCATTCAGCATTCCTCTATCTGCCTATTAATTATAACACCGGGAATGGCCCGGGGTGTCACCTTTGGGTGAATTTTTTTTATTTTTTTACCCTCACCACTGTAAGAGCAAAAATAAAACGGCGACTAAAACCGCATCCGTACACCGGACCCGGTCTCACTCGCCGTGCTTACTGCAATTTCAAAAATATATAATAACTGTTTTTAAAAAGCTCCAAAAGCAAAGACTATATGCCCGGAAAATCCCCGGTAATTTGAGTCGGAGACTCCTGCCGTGTCAATTCCCCGGACAAAGCGGTATGCCGCTCCTATGCCCACTCGAAAAAATTCCGTTACATTAAGAAAAAGATTTATTTCCGGCTCCATAACAAAAAAAGCCGAACTGTCGGAGCTGCCTCCGTCTACTTTATAATAGATCCCTCCTGCTCCCGTAAGCAATCCCAGGGAAAGGTGAACGATTTGCTTTGGAAAAAAATAATACTCACACATAAATCCTCCGTATCCCAGGTATACATGGCCTTCTCCGGAATTAATTCCCCGTTTATGTGATCCCGGGTATCCGCAGCCGCCGGCTCCCAGAACCAGTTTCCTGTTGAGTATGAAGCCGCCCCGGGCTCCGGCCAGGAGGCCGTTTATATTGCCAAATTGCCCATACCGGACTACCGGTGCCGCGTACCAGGAGTAATCCATTTCTCCGGGGTCTACAAGTGTGGCAATTTTATCATTTTTATCAATTTCATCAGTCTTTTCGTTTTTTTCTGTTCCCGTATCCTGAGCAAATGCTGAAATTGAAAAAAATAAAATTGAACATATACAAAACAGGATCGCAATTGAAATCTTAGTTAATTTCATGTTTATTCTCCACCCTATATCACCATAAAATCAGTCCCGAAACAAGTAATCCCGATACCAATTTCTTATAAATGGTCCGGGATTACTTAATTTTAATGGTAAGGCCTGTTTTGTCACCTCTTTTTTTTGAAAGAGAGGCTGCTTACTAGAACCATCCAAAAGCGAACATTACTGACGCGGAAAAGCCGCGAATATCGCTGTTGGACAATCCATCGGAATCTACTCCGTTTACATACCGGTATGATCCACCCACACCGATCCGGGCAAATCTTGTTACATTGACAAAAAGATTTACTTCCGGTTCCACTACAAAGAAACCGTCTGCTGTATGCTTTAATGAATCATCATTTGCGTTATCTTCGGCGAATACGATTCCACCACCGCCAACGAGCACGCCTGCCTGTAGATGAAACAAGCTCTTGGGGAAAAAGTAATATTCGATTAATGCTCCGCCATATCCCATATACATATTCGGCTTGTCCCCGGTATATCCGCCTGCTACGATCTCCCGTCTTTTGGTAGGATACGCTATTCCATAACAGCCAGCGCCAAGTACCAGGTTCTCATTGATAATCAGTCCGCCTCTTCCTCCGGCAAGCCAGGCGTATTGCTCCCCGATCTTTGAAAAACGGACTACCGGCGCTCCATAACCGGAAAAAGTATACTCTTCATCGTTAAAAATGGTCGATGGTTTTTCCCGTGTATCTTCCACTGCCCCTTCTTCCTGAGCCCATAATGCCGCTGCCATAGTACACATAAAGAATACCGCTGTTATTATCAATAATCCCTTTTTTGCTTTCATCGTCATCTCCTTGATTGGGGTTACATCTTTCTGTGATATACCCCCGGTTTTTAAAAGAACCTGCATATTCTCATTTGCAGTCTAATAAATGAAACACCGGAGAGTATAAAAGTGTTACCCTGAGAGCGATTTTTCCTGTTTTTTCTCTATTTTTTTATAATTTTCCCTGTTTTTTCCCGATAATAAAATATGAAACTCAAAATAGTATTTATATTATTCATATCGCTGATATTACTCATATTGGCTGCCACCCTTTCCGGGGAAGACTATCAGTACCAGTATTTCTCAAAAGAAAAGGACAAATACGTCCCTTTTTCCGATTATATTCCCCGGTACCGGCGTCATATGCAGACGGTTCCTCATTTTCTTGAGGATTATTATGAACTCTATGGGATGAAGCAGCACTACAATGAAAATTCCCTGAGAGCAAACATTGCCCGGATGAAAACCGCTCTCAGCCGCAAATTCAGGCATCCGTCTATGGCCCTGGTCCGGGTTGATTCGGACAAAGAATATCTCAAATACCGGAATCTTATGTTTATGCACATTAACCTGCTTATTATGCGGAATTATCTTAAAATTGGTTCCCGCTACGATATGAAACGGCTTCATTTTTACAGCAGGAACTACGCTGAAGATATCAGCAAGAGTCTTGTTATCGCTGAGAAACATTATAAAGAGGCCATGCCTTACTGGAAAAAAGCCAAACGCTACGCGCAAAAAGCCAGCCGTATAAAGATTACTACGGATATGGGATACATTGAATCGGAGCGGTTTTCCATTATTAACAAAGATCTTAACTATGAAAACATCATTAAAAATCACATACGGAAAGTCGGCAGGAAGAAGCAAAAATTAAGCCGATATCTTAATGAGAAATAGGAGCCAGGAAAACCATGACTACAAACGAGATTCTTACCGCCATATTCAAGCGGCGGTCCATTCGAAAATTCAAAGATACCGACATCCCCGGTGTCCTTGTCGGCAAGATCTTAGACGCGGCCCGGTGGGCGCCATCGGGTTTAAATAACCAGCCCTGGCGATTTTCCGTTATTAAAGAAAAAGCTATTAAAGATAAATTATCGGGCCTTACCAAATACGGCAGGATTGTAAAAAAATCAAATACCTGTATATCGGTCTTTTATCATACTCCTTCAGGATATAGCCGGGATAAAGATCTTATGAGTATTGGCGCCGCTATTGAAAACATGCTTCTTACTGCCGAATCTCTGGAAATTGGTGCTGTTTGGCTCGGTGAGATCTTAAACCAAAAAGAGGATGTCAACACCCTCCTGGGAATAGATCCCGACAATGAACTCATGGCAGTTATCGCCCTGGGCTATCCGAATGAAGCCCCTTCCAAAGACAGGAAAGAGCTGGAATCTCTTATGTTGAAAAGTTATTATTAGGCAAACAGTTATTCAGCATACAAAATTGTAGTTTTTTTAAAATAATTGTTGCATTTATGGTATGTATAATGTACTATTGTTATATTATATCAAATCAGAATTCCGGTTAATCTAAATAATTAAAATGAAATTTATAGATTTGTTACTTAACATATTAGATTCATTAGATAAACAACATTTTTTGACCGGCAAAACCCGTCTTATCAAGATTGCTTATTTAGTAGAATTAGAATATTTCAGAAGAAACAGAGAATGTTTAACTGACGCGAATTGGATTTATTATTTATACGGCCCCTATCCGGACAAATATTCCGAATACTTCTCAAATCAAAACATACTATTAGAAGATATTGATTTTAACTTAACAAAAGTATCTTTAAACAACAATGCGGAAGTAGCTAAAGTTCCTCAAGATTTAAAAAGGTTAATTCAGGCCATAATAGAAAAATACGGGCAAATGGATCTAAACGAGTTATTAAACTATATATATTATGACACTGAACCCATGATCAACGTACAATCTCGCGGAGAACCTCTCGATTTTAGTACGGTTTTACCGGAAGAACATTATAAGATTAAAGAATTCAAGAATATTGACTCAGCTAAAGAAAAAATAAAAAAGGAGTATAAAGAAAAAATAAAAAATGCCTCCGAAATCTAAAGGCTGCATACAAGCTTATGATTCAGTTTGTGCTGAATTTCAGAGCGATTGGTCATTTTTTGAATGGATATTAGACTGGAATGATAACTGTGATTTCCAAATAGGACAAATATGCTGGGCAGCTGTTTGGTATGAAAAGAAGAGCAGGTGGTATTTCATTGAAAATTTTTATAATGCCACCGATGAAAAAGAATCCACATGGAAAGCACGAAAATATACCGGAAATAAATCATTAGAAAAGAAACCGGGTTCTTTTGTTCAAAAATATTTCGATTTAGAACTGAATGAAAATTTGCTTGCTACCCACAATAAAATTCGTCCCGTAATACTGCTAAAAAAAATCACATCTGACTGGCTTAATCCAAATAACGAAAAACAATTTGTAGAATCCTGGTTATGTCTTCCGCTTTTTTCTTATAAAAATCGCCATAACCAAAATTATGTTTTAAAAGATCAGAAACTTTTAAGCATAAATAATTTTTATATTCCCCCTGCATATTCAAATATGCCGGGGATTAAAGAAGAAAGTGCTGCTTTGTTTAATACAATCCAGCAAATAAATGTTACATACCTGGAACCTGAAAAAACACTCTGTGATATAAAAAAAATGAATCGTCCATTTAAAATAAGTGCTTTTGGCATGAAAATCATCATGTTTCATTATATGAAAAGTTATAACTTTTTTGATCTTATATTGGATTCCAAAGCAAAAAAAACAAAAGACCAATATGAGATGTTTAAAGAATTGATCCCGCTATTTATTAATGAGTCTATAAGCTAATTTCCTTTTTTCAATGAACTCATGGCAGTTATCGCCCTGGGCTATCCGAATGAAGCCCCTTCCAAAGACAGGAAAGAGCTGGAATCTCTTATATTGAAAAGTTATTATTAGGCAAACAGTTATTCAGCATACAAAATTGTCTTTAAACAACAGCGCGGAAGACGTTGTATGCAATGTCACAGAGGGGCAAACCCCTCATAAATTAATCTCATACAAAAATAATCTATCTTGACAAAAGATTTTTTTAAGCTTAGAATTCAATTAAACAATAAAAGCGGTTTGCAAACAGCTCTTTTTTAGAGCGATAAACTATACGGAAGAAGGGGGGACTCGTGTCCCATACAGATGAAAGCAGCGGTTATCCCGATTCTCTCAAAGAGGAACTTCAGAAAAGTGAGTATGAAAATATTGTTGATACAAATATTTTCAGTGCCTATATTACCGAGGACCTGGATATTCCCCCTATAGAAGACCCCCGGAAAGCACACCATGCCTCAGATGAGAATATGCGTCACCCGGAATATATCCGGTCTATCCAGATAAACCAGGCCTTCAGTTACATCGGGTTTGTCCGGAGGATCAATAATAAAGAATTGGGCGAATATCTCCCTGTTGTTTTTGATGTTTTAAAACATTTCATCCGCATAGTAGAAGAGATTGTTATGGAAGCTCTTGTGGCCATTCCGGAAGAGATCTATACCGAACAGAACAGGGGATATCAGCAATTCCTTGAATCCTTTCATAGAAGAAAGAGCCAGAAAAAAGACTGGACCGAAAAAATATGGAAACACCAGAAGATCTATCTCGAACGGATCAATATGCTGCTGGAGACCCTTAAAGTGAGCGGGCAGGTTTTTAATTATGAATCCGATCCCGTATACGAAAAGGTTGTGTCATTCTGTAGGAAATATTTTCATAACGCCCAGATGGACCCTCCGGGCGAAGCCGATATTCACTTTGTGGCAAACTGTTGCGCGAGAGCGGTGAGGGACAACCAGCCAAAAATGATCTGGTCCGGGGATATGCATATTGTTAAGATCATCAGGGGGCTCTATTATAAATCTCCCCTGCACAGTGAATTTCCCCAGCTCTATGTCCGCTCCGGGTACATGCCGCTGCAGTACCAATTATTATTTCCCGATCCCGAAGATGATGATCAATAAGCTGGTTGACGGTAAAAACATTGCGGAACTTGACCGGTATTCATTTTCTCAGTCTTCTATCAAAAATTTCTCTTCTGTCGAAAATATTAATCCTCCTGTCGGGAAATCTTTCCAGGTAGGTGTAGATTTTTTTTATATCGGTCCCTCTTCTTACGAAGAGCCTTCTCACGGTCCCCCGCCTGTTTGAAACTCTTTCCGGAAAATATTTCCCGGCCTCCGCTTCCCCCATTCCCATTTTCTCCTCCATATTAAAATATACAGAAAACAGAATATGATCTATCCCATGCTTTTAAATACTATAAAAAGAATACCCATTGTCAAGGAGAAAATAGAGCAAAAAAAAGGGAGAGTTATGATATGGAGTCGCTGGTTTGTGCGCGGCAGGGTAGAGGTTTCTCATCTTCCCTGCCGCGTTCACGCGCACATACATAGATTAAATAATTACTTTAGTTTGTAATCATTGCGGATTCCGGAATTGAGCTATCCGGTCCCTGGGGGCTGTTTTTTTCTACTGTCATATCGAGTGATACGGCCTTAACTATTAAGAGCCCCATGATCAATAATACTGAGAAAAAGAATACTATTCTTGGACTTTTGTACCATTTCATTATATTGCTCCACGTCTAACACACTGGTTTTAATTTATTAATTAACGGGAGGTGGGGGGCGTACCAGAAAACTTCTGAACAAAACCTCCCGTTAATATATTTGGTGAACGCAGGAAAACAAATCCGTCCGTCCAGCCGGTATATAAACAAATATACAAAACAATTTCTCTTTCGTCTTCTCATTTTTTGATAAATCTGTAAATAAGAAAAGAAAAAATACATTTTTTTTGCGTTTGCTCTCTAGAAGAGCAAAAACAGGTGTGTTTTTCACAAAATAGGAGTTTAATTTATGACTTTTTTATTAAGTTTAATTATATATTCAAAAATAAATATTGATTGACCTGCTCAATATATCTTCTGTTATTAGAGTATCAAACGAGAAAGGTGTGCTATTATGATGTTCAAGAAAACCCATTTATTAAAAATAACCCTGTTTTGCGGGGTGATGTTCGTCTGTTGTTTTGTGCCCATGGGGATGGAGGCGCAATATCTTAAACTTCATTTTATTAATGTTGGGATGGGGGATGGGATCCTGGTTGAGTATCCATACTGGAATTATTCGAGCCCGGGAGTGATCAGTTCCACTAAACAACGGTATATGGTCGTAGATGGGGGCTCCGCGAGCAATAAACAATGTTGGAAAAAAGTAAAAAGCAAAAAAGCTATAGGTTACACGAATTATATCCATGCCCGGACGAAAAAAAACATGATCAACCACCTGGTAATTACTCATCCACACGATGATCATTTTAATTATATCCCGGATTTACTGAAAAATTCAAAAGTTGATACATTGCACTATGGAGGTTTATTACGGACCAATCTTTTTTTACAATTACAAGAAACAACAACCATTCGGAAAAGAAAAACTCCGGTTCAGAAATTTCCCAACGCCACTAATTATAGCAATTCATTTATAAAAAAAATAACCCCTTATGTAAAAAATATAAAACTGGTAACCCCTTTAATCCAACCAGCCAAGCATTATACAAGCATAACAAAAGGAGTAAAACCATTTGCCGTATCCATTGGTGTAATATCCGCTCCATTCGCCATGGGGAGCAACATGAACGACTATAGTGCCGTGTTAAAGTTAGAATCCCATAAGGCAAAATTCATCGCCTTCCTCACCGGGGACGCAACCAATTTCACCTGGAACAACGTATTACCTGAACTTCTGAATCCTAAGCCCGACTATACTACCCTGCTAAAAATCCCTCACCACGGTTCCGATACTCACGGTTCAAACCCGGAAAAGTTATACAACCGGATACAACCGAATATCGCGATTATTTCATCGGGAGTTCATGGAAGATTTAAGTTACCCAAATGCAACCGAATATGCGGAAATGATAAAAATTTCGGGAAGGATCATGTTGACCTTGGAAAAGGACTGCTGGGAAGTGATACCACGTATAAATCATTATATGAACTCGATAAACCAATCCCACTGCACTGCTATCGCAAAAAAGATGAAATCTACAATAGCCAGAGATGCACAAACATTAACACAAAAGACGATAAAAGTCCTACAATGACTGGAATAAATAAAGCGATATTTTCAACATGTTCTCTTGGAGCCATTGTGGTATACCCGGTGAAACCGGGGATAGTAAAGATTGACCTTGTTGATACAAAAATCGCCTATGTATGCGATCATTCCAAAAAAAAATGCTTTCTAGAAAAAAAATAAAAGGTGTTTTATTATGATGTTCAAGAATATCCCATTATCCGGCCGTATTCCCCATGAAAAGAAAAAATCCCGTTTATTTACTATTGCTCTGTTATGTGGGATGATGTTCTTCTGCGGGTTGGTGCCCGTGGGGGTGATGGGGGCCGAACTTAAACTTCATTTTATTAATGTTGGGCTGGGAGATGGAATCTTTATTGAATATCCCGGGGAAAAGGAAACGTCAGTGGAAGTGAAAATGGTAGAGGATGAGGAGCCTGAAAGTGGAGAAATAGTAGAAGAAGAACTCCCGGAGAATATGGAGGAAGAACCTGAAAGTGATATTAATCCGTATGAAGACAATAAACAACACTTTATGGTAATTGACGCAGGGAGTAGCGGAAGTACCTCCTGCTGGAGTTATACCACAGCAATTGATATTATCGGATATATTAAGACAATAACACAGGAATACTACAATAGTGCTAAAGAAGATCACGACATTATTCACAATGTTGTGGTAACACATCCTCATGAAGACCATAATAAATATATCCCTAAACTTAGTGAAAAATTCAATATCAAGAGAGTGCATAAAACAGGCCCCTCCCCCCCTACAACAAATAATTTTTCACATATGAGTTTCGAATCGAATCCAAGATTTAGTATCTTTTCGAAATATAATTCTAATAATTCAGCCGTTGAAAAAATGCCGCTGACCTTTCAAATGGATATCATAGCCGCACCGAAAGAATCAAAAGATATGAATGGTTATAGCGCTGTGATACGACTAATGGATGAAAGCAAAAAATTTATTGCATTCTTCACAGGAGATGCAACAGACCACGTGTGGGGCAAAATGGATCACGAACATCTTAGCTATAAAAATGGATCTTATACAAAATTGTTGAAATTACCGCACCATGGTTCCGACTCTCACGGTTCCAACGATGCAAAAATTTTTAAAAAAATTCAGCCGAATATAGTGATTATTTCATCGGGAATAAATAGTACTTATAAAATACCCAAATGCAACCGAATATGCGAAGATAATTCCAATTTTAAAGATCCTAAAAAGAACAGTATACATTTGGGACAAGGATTGCTTGGCAGTACAACCACGTCTAATTCATTATACGATCTCGTTGACAACAGTATCCATTGTTATCTTAGAACTGATGACACACGTGAGAATATAACAACAGAGACTCCTCAAAAAGAAAAAAAGACATTTACAGGTTCCATACCAGCAAATTATAGAAATTACTGCGAAAAAATTTTTAAAAACAAAAAACCTGCACTTGTACGAACAACAATCAAAAAAGCTATATTCTCAACCTGTACTCATGGAACTATAGTGGTTACTCCAAAAGAAAATGGAGATGTAGAAATTTATTTACCGGATTTTTTTAATACAACATATTTATGCTCTCAAACCGGAAGTAAAACTATAACTAAAACTACTACTGAAACGACAACTAAAAATATAACTACAGGAACATGCATGAAAATAAGTGGTGAAAATTTTGGCGAAATCATGAATACCCCTTTGGCATCAGAATTAGATAAAGAAGAAAATATAAATGGGGAAGATCCTGTTATATGGGAAGATATAAAAAATAGAATACGAAGACGAAGACGAATACGAATACAAAAGAATAGAATTAAGATAATTAGAAATAAGGATAATAATAGAATTATAATACAAAAATTGATTAAAAAAAGAAATGATATTTCTTCGAGAAAAAAAAGGAAATCTTTAGAACCTGAACTTGAACCTGAAACTGAACTTGAACCTGAACAAACGAGAAAGAAAAGAAGAATAAACCAGGATCAAGAAAGAGATTAGGTTGTAAAAGTTAGAATAAGAGATTTCACAAAAACTCTTCAACCAAGCTTTTCCCTGCAAACGCATGAAGACACCACTCCCGTCTTCATGTGCATAACTCTCCACCCGGATAAAATCAATTCCTGTCAATAAAAACTTCTTAGAAAGTGACAAGGCGAATTTTCCGAATTCCCCACCGGAGACTTAACCAAATATTCTGAAATGATACTATTTTTAGATAATAAAAATTGACCTGGTGGATACTAATCCGAAATTAAAACATACAGTAATCATTCCACAAAAAAAAGACTAACCCAATGTCTCATTTAAAACTAAAAGATTCAATTATACTTTCAGCCTCTTTAACATAACTCCCATAATCCGTCTTCTCCCCGGTATACGTAATAATATACCACTTCCCATTCTTATAGGTATAATACTGCAGCCATATCAAATCAACCCCCGCATACTTCCCTGAACATTCAATAAACCTCGCCTCCAGCGTCCCCAGGTTCGCCGCCTCCCACCGTTTAAGTTTAAAATTCGAAGCCATTTTTTTCAAGGTATTCACCTGGTAAACTTTAACCGCTTCCCAGTCAATAGGACCTTTATGGACCTGGGGAACAATAATAATACTCACGTTTTCATGATATGTTCCGGTTGAATTTTTAGGAGTTAAAAACATCCCGTCAATCCCGGGATACGCAGATTTAAACCAGCCCTTATAATCAAGGGTATACCCGGTCCCGCTAAAATCAGCCCCCAGCAATAAACAAACACATACCATCAAAGCAAAAACAAATCCTAATTTTTTCATTATGACCTCCCACAGGAATGTTCCCGCTTCTTAGTAAACACCAATTTTTCCCGATAGTCAAATCTTTTTTGATAAGCCCGGCAGGGGAAGGTAATCGGAGGCCCTGTGGGCCGGGTTACCGGTGATCGGTCAAGAAGAACACCGGCAGGGGGTGCGACCCCTGCGAGGCCGGGAAAAATACGGAAGAAACTGTGTCGATACCGGGGTCTGTTTTGCGAAGGTACTCCGGGCAAGGGTTTGGTTCTGAGAGACGTTGCAGTGCAACGCCTTTACTGGCTGGTTTCTGGCCAGGGCTATGGAGATTCCGGGAAGGGGTGCGACTCCTGCGAGGGGGCGTTTTGCTAAGATGCTTCGGCCAATATCTTCGGGAAAAGGCCCGTAGAGGCGTTGCACTGCAACGTCT
>JAAENB010000570.1 GCA_024224995.1 bacterium
TTATTGTTCCTGTCTACGGCAAGGGCTTCAACACCGTTATCGTAACTGGCGCTCGCGAATTTTATACTATTATCCCCGGCAATATTATCTACCCGGACAACACAGTTGTTGGTATCCCCACTGCCGCCGTAGGCGCTGGCTATATAAATCCTGCCTTGAGAATCAAAATCAACATCACCCGGTCTAAGGCTCCATCCGGCTCCAGCAGCAGTAAGATCCTGCCAGGCAGCGTTTATGGCAGTAGTATCTCCGGAAAGGGATGTTACCTGTATCACCCTGTTATTTCCAAAATCGGGTATAATTAATTTAGTCTCATTGACCTTCATGGAAAGGATAACTGTTTTGGTCTCTCCCGAGTTCAGGTTTACTAAAGAGCTTCCCTTGTACGATAAAACCGCTCCCGGGTCCGAAGGATTAATATCGCTTGTGAGCTCTATAAGCCTGTTGTTTCCGGCCGGAACCTCGATAGATATTTCCGATGTCGCAGCAGGGTAGGTTCCTTCTATGGTATTCATACCGGGGCTTGAAATCTTTAAGGTAAATTGCGTAATATTCGAAGGAGCCTGTGATGCTTTTGAGCCCGTATTATTTCCGGAACCCAGGTCAATAGATATGGTTCCCATGTTGTTGGAAAAACACCCTGTAAGTGCTAATAATGCTGAAAGTGATAACGCTGATATAAGGGTATAAAGTAGTGAACATTTTGAAAAATTCATATTATTCTTCTCCTTACTAAATAACGAAATAATATCTTTTTATCTTAATAGGGATCAAACAAATAATTAGCAGTTTCTTAATCGATATGGATGTTTTTGTATATTTCATCAACTCTAATATAATAAAAAAAGCGGGTCAAGTCAAAAAAAAAGGCATTTTTTGGGGGATTAATCACAACCCAGTGAAGCAAACCAGTTGTCCAGGGATTTGGTCTTTTCTCCAACCCAGTCAAAAAAATCCGAAATTAAGCTGTTAGAGAACCCTGTTACAAGATCGGCAATAAAAATGAGAATTGTGGCAACAACAACAAAAGCAAACCAGATAAAATAGACAATATATTGTAAGGGGCAAAAGGTACCCTGGGCCTGTTCTTTCAGGGTTTCTTCTTCAACGTCTGCCTGTGAAAGCGTGTTCATGGAACCCGAACAGGCCCGGAAAAACCCGTTCCCCTGAGCCTGCGATATCTCAGGAGCAGAGAGTATAAATATGTTTATCATCAAAATAATAGATACTATTTTGAAAGCGACGTTACGTAACGTCGCCTTACCCTGCCTGTTTACGGCCTTCTTTTTCATGTAAACCATCCCCTAGTTTGACACTGTAATGAGGTGCTGCTCAATATCACCAAAACGGTTAAAATCCCTGGTAGAGACAATATGCCCGGGATTCTTTAAAAAAGCAATATTATTTGTTCCGTGTACACTGGCTGCCACCATTATTTTCTTACCAACATCAATATTGTAATAAACATTTGTGCCGTGTTTTTCATGGTACAGGCCCATATTTATGGAAACCATATCCTTTGCATCTTTTCCCGGCAGGGTGGTGCTCTTTATATCGGAAATAATGGGGGCGAGGATTTCCGCGGCTCTTGTGAGAGTGCTGTTATTAATATAGCCCACTATATTACCGTCGGTATATTTTATTACGATGTCATTTTTATGTGTCCGGGACCGGGTTATTTGCCCGGCAATTTTGCGGCTGATATCAACCTGGAGCTGGTCTCCCCTGCTCTGACCAAACTGGGAATTGAACCTGGTTAAGCCGTTAATACCGCAGTAAAAAACAATACGGTGAATATTAAGCTTATAATTTTGTTCTTCGTCATAGAGCCGGGGAATAACCTGCTCGGTAAAATATTCCGTTTTCCAGAGGCCCGTATGGCTGTCTTTGTAAATATCATTGATCTCATTAAGTACATCATCGCCTATGCCGTCAATTGCCGCCGGTACAATGTCCGGGACCGTCTCTTCATCCTCATCCTCATCCTCTGTTATTGCTGCGGCAGCAACCCGGTTGCTGTCTATTTCAAGCTGAAGCGTTTTCCGGTCTTTGATTATGGCTTCTATTCCCGGGTGGTTCAGTTCCCGGGCAATATGGAATGCCAGGGTTGAACTTGCTTCGAGAAAATCGGAAAGGGTGATATCGGCCCTGTCGTAAAGGCGGTGGGTTTGGATGCTTTTGGTTTTGCCGATTATGGCGCTGGTGTAGAAATCGTAATTGTATGTCTCATCAGGAAAGACTACCTCTTTTTGATCCTCATAGTCCGAAATGAGCTGGTTGAGCCCTAAGCCCAGCTGGTAACTCTTGTTGGAAACCGCTTGAACAATGGACCGGACGAATTTTAATTTTGAACCGTGAGTGGTGTCCGGGACATCGGAATCCGTTAACGTGGAAAAAAACTGTTTGTGACTTGACCCGCTTCCGGTTTTCATGCTAATAACCGGAGTAATTTTGGAACCCACCAGTTCAAAATCGGGCAGGCTGTATTCGGCGGTTATGGAATCAATACCGCCTCTTCCGGCAAAGAAGCCCCGGTATTCGCTGTTGTCGTACAAAAGAACAAAATAATGATCATCGTTTATGGGGTCAATAAAGAATTTGATATACAGGTCCAGGAGGCGCAGCAGCCGGAGCATGGGTTTTTCTTCATGCTCTTCTTTCCATTTTTCAAACATGTTCTTGGCTTCTACCTTGAACATCTTATTCTCAAGTGTATGGCCCGTTTGCAGAAACGTCTCGGTGACCCGTTTCAGCTCCTTCAGTTTATTGTAATTCTGTTCGTTCCTGCTATACTTTTGCTTCTGTTTTTTTTCAGCCTGCTTTTTAGCTTTCTCTGTAAGGTTCTTTTTTTCGCTGTCCACTTCTCCGTCAATGGTAAGGATGTACAGCGCCTGGTTTATCGTACGGAGAACAACACTTTGCCTGGCACTGTAATACGAGAGCAGCAGCCCTGTAATACTGTTTTTCATTTTTTCTACGGCATTCCATTTTACCGGTTTATTGTTATACACAGGCCGGTCGAGAAGGTTTTTCATCACCCCAAGGAATCCCTGGTCTGCTTTTTTCTTCTTAAATGCTTTCCGCGCGGCAACCTCCACCAGGGCCGTGTTCTTTACCAGGGTAAAATAGATCCGGGCAAAGGCATCCATCTGGATCGCAATATCCTTTGGGATATAGTCCCTGTCATAGGGGATGTTTTTTATATCAACACAGGGAGTCCGCAGGTCCAGGATCAGCCGGAGGGCGTTATATTCCATGGTACTTAAGGTATAATGCTCGCTGTCCAGAATATTCAGAATACTCCGTTCCAGCAGGTTTTGCCATACCATTACCTTGTCACGGATCTTTGCTAAATTTGTGTCTTTATATTTATGTGAAAAAAGTGTTATGGTCCTGTATTTGAACGCGAACCGGGTTAAGCGGAGCCAGTTCCGTAAAAAAGAACGGGAGGGCTGAAGTTCGGCGATTTCTTTGTCCATGTCCAGTTTTGCCAGTTTTTGCCGGGTATCGGCCTCACTGCGTTCTTTGACCCGCACAATGATATCTTCTATCATCCTTTTTTTCATGGAAACATCAACTGCGGCACCGGTAATTGCCATGATCTCTTTTTTATCGATCCGTTCCAGAAGAATCTGCTGCTTTTTAAGATATTGTTGAAAAGAGTTGCACATCACCTGGAGGTCATTAAAGGCTCTTTTATCGGAGCTTGTTTTGCGGCTGTTTTTGACCTTTTCAAGAAAGCGGGTTATTTTCTCCACGTCACTGACGTGCTCTTCGGGAAAAGAGAGAGTGGTTTCTTCTTGGGGTTCCGCAGGTTTGGTAGAATTTTGCTTGTTTATGTTATCCATATTTCGTGACTTTCTCAGATTATGCTAGCGATTATGTAGAGAAAAGTCAAGTGAAATTTGGGAGTGTGTTGGTTGTTTCATCTCATGGGTATGTTTGTAGGGTTATTTGTAGGGGAGAGGCATGCCTCTCCCCTACAAATAACCCATGCGGAATAATTATCTAAACCAATATATTTTCACTTCACCAGCTTCATCAATAATGTCAAACTCATGATGGTCTGAGGTAACCAGTTGAGCGTCTCTTACCTTTGCTTCCGCAAGGGCGATTGAATCAGCTACGGACATTTTATACTTTGTTTTTAATCTGGCTGCTTCTTTAAAAACAGAATCATCAAGCTTATCAATGATATTTATAGGAAAAGCCAGTATTGTTGCTAAAGTGCTCTCTGCTATGTCACTGCCATCATCTCTTAAAAAACCATAATAAATTTCATAGACATTAAGCTTATTCATGTAAGTTATACAATCGCCCTTTTCTGCTTTTTCAAGAATATCTTTAACCTTATCAGCACCGGTTTCACCGTTAAAATAAGCAACTAAAGAACAGGCATCAAATACATACTGATCCATTACAGTTCCAGGTCCTTTTCTTCTTTTTTGAGCTGCATATATCTTTCAGAAGTAAACCGGCTGCCTTTTAAAGAACCAAAGGCTTTTTTTATTAGATCCTTGTCTTTTTTCGGAGGGGCAGAAATAACCAGGGCCTGCACATACTCCTGTACCTGTTTTTGCTTTTCAAATGGTAAACGGTTTAATCCTTCTAGAATTATTTTTTCTATTTCCGGAGAAATCATCTTTTGCCTCTTTTTTTATTATCTAACCATAAATTATAGATTTTATGTAATTTTGTCAACTTAATTTGGGACATGTCCCTTATATAGTGATTACCCATAAAAACGTATTCTTCGTCCGGTTATCTCTCTGAACCTGTTTATACAACCCTTTCAGGATAGAGAATTTTTTATACCCGGTTTCATCCTCAGTTTCATAGCCCCAGAGAAGCCCCCAGAAACTGCCCCAGAAATGGTAGCCGCGCTCGGGCCGTTTAACTTCGTCATACAATGTACCCAGGAGCCACATGCGCCTGTCGTAGCCTTCGCTGATCTTGTTGTTCCGGTAATAGGCCAGGCCAAGAAGACCCAGGTCGAAGTCGCCGTCCTTGTCTTTGGAGAAGTAAGAAAGCGTAGCCGGGCTTAAGAGAGACCAGCTGCCCGGGTTTTGCTTGTAGTAATAGAGGGGCAGCACACTGTGGCTCAGTTCGCCGCCGTCTCTCCGGGCAGTGACAAGGAGCTGGAGAATACTAAAATCGAAATCCGATGATTTGACCTTGCCTTCATAGCTGGCGAGCAGACCCCAGGCAAGACGGAACCGCGTGATCTCAGGGCTTGTTGTATATTCCGCCATTCTCATGGCAAGGTAGTAAGAATCCATCTCCTGTTCGATGATATTCCGGTGTTCAAAGAGATACAGGATATTTTGATATTCATATTGAGGGGTGTAGTTCCAGTACGTACCCAGGCAAAAGACCGATGTTTCCTCCGGGCTTGTTCCGATATAAGTGAGGAGCGGGTAGATTAAAAGATGGTTTGTGTACCCGGAGTGCCTGCTCACAATGGGCAGAACCCAGAAATCGGTACGGTCTTCTTTTTCGTGTTTTTCCCAATCAATAAAACCAAGGATATTGGTATGATAGCCCGAATCATCGGACCGGGTATAGATGAAGGGCAGAAAGAAGAAACGGTTATAGTTTTTAACTTCCTCGTTATAGGAATTATTGTCAATGAGCCAGAGGAAATTCCAGTGCGTCCTGGAGTTGTCCGCGTAGCGGTAGACCAGGGGAATCAGAGGGAACCAGAAGCTCGATGTATACTGCGTATCGGCGCCCGTGCCGATAGACTCATAATCCCGGTACCAGAGGGGCGAGAAAAAAGTATACGCGGAATAGGGAGGAGACTTCGCGATAACGGTATTTTTATTTATGTTAGTCTCTTTACTCCGGGGTCCATGGGAACCCTTGTAATAAAATAAAGGAATAAGCCAGTGTTTGCTAACCCTGGAATCAACAGTGTATGAAGTGGAACCAAACCGGGGGTTGATTCTTTTGTTATAGCCGGAGCTGTTATACAGACCCATGAACAGGGCCAATTCCCATTCCCGGGGATCTCCATTGTAATAATAGAGGGGCAGAATATGGGATTTCGCGTATCCATTCATGCTGGTAACGCCAAAGAGACCGTAAAGGAGTTTATAGGACTTTGAACCATGAAGGGGTAAATTCTCGTAGCTGAAAAGCCCGCCCAGGAAGTGCGATTTAGTCATTACCGGAGAGTTATAGTAATAGAAACCCAGGAGGAAGAGGGTATCTTCATTTGTCCGGTCGTCGGCAGCAGGGGTTTTTATGCTGCGGTAATAAAGAAAGGGAAGACCAATGAGCATAAAATCGCTTTTTTCCTTACCCTCGATGTATGTAGACTCAATCTCTTCGGACCAGTAATAAAGGGGAAAAAGAAAAGAACTTTTGTCCATAGCATACTGATGGGAATCGGCTCCTGAAAAGATCTTTTCATTGGAATATGAAAAGATGGGAAGTAAGGGGGACCAGACAGTGAAATAAGAACCTTTTTGTGAATACTCTTCTTCGTATTCTGTCCCGTTCGAATCCTTGTAATAGATAAAAGGATTGAGAATTTTATTATACAGGGTCTTACCCGACTCTTTGTCAATGGTATGCCTGTTGTAGTGAAGAAACGAAATATTCTTCGAAGTTTCCGTAGTATCGGCAGCGTTCCATTTATGCCAGAACAGGGGAAATATTCTCCAGCCGCTAGCGTTTGGAGAATCATAGCAGTTAAAGAAAGGCCACAGAATGGACTGTTCACTCCATTTTCTTTTAATATCATACTCATCCCAGAAGAGATTGACCAGGTAGGCCCGGGAATAGGAGCCGTTGTCGTACTGGCCGCCGAAAAAAGGAAATATAACCAGGTATCCCAGTTTGTCCTGTTCCGACTGGTAAGAGATAATAGGAGGAACGGGCAGAACAAAGACCCGGTCCTCGGATTCCGTGTCCCAGGTGAGATAGGAAAGGGGAAGAAGGCGGAAATGGCGCTTTGTATCACCCCGTTCATAGGCCATGAGACCAAACAGGACCTTCCATCCAAAGAAGGAACTGCTGTGCTCGCGGTCGAATTCCCGTTTACGGCTCAGGTGAGGCGTGCCGGTAAGATCGGTTTCTTCTTGTGAGCCGCTTATTGAGCTGTTTATTGAGTCGTTTGTTGAACTGTCAATAGGGGTGTCCGGTGTTCCAAAGAAGTCTTCTGCGTTATCAACAGCAATATCGCTGGAATTTGTGCCGGAGCTTTCTCCGGTTGTAGTTTCGGATGTTGTACCCGGTGCTGCATCTGCTGATGATTCGGCCATCTCCACGGGGATTGTATCAGCTGTATTTTCCGCGAGATTTTTTTCCTGTTCTTTCCGGAATTCCCGGCTGAAACTTTTATTGACCTCATTTTTCTTTGTGGGATCGCTAATAATAGTCCTGTTAGAAAAACTGATCATGTTATAGAGCCAGGATATGTCGGTGTCCCAGTACCATTTGCCCTTGTATTGGCCAATGTCAAAACCGATAGAAGGGGTAACGGGCGATATCAGAGAGCTTTTGGAAATGGCCAAACAGTTTAACTCGACATAGTCGTCGTCGTCTTCGTATTCAATAGAGAAGGGGAGAAATATTTTCCCCTTGCTCTCTTCCGATTTCCATGCCCAGTAGAGCGGAAAAAAATGGGTGTAATACGATTCGGGGTTTATTTTGGCCGTGTCATTGGCGGCGTATTCTTTATGAGAATAATATAACAGCGACCAGGTGGTATCTTCTTCAGGAGACCATGAGTTATAATGGAGGGGACCAAAAGAAAGCCCCTCTTCATTGGTCCAGCCCGAAGGGCGGAAATAGAAGGGCGCGTAAACCCGGTAACCGCCTTCACCCCGTTTATGAAAAACCAGGGGCATCATCCAGAAGCGTTCAAGATCGCCGACAGAGTCGTGAGCCCAGTCGAACATCCAGAACAGGTTGCGGTGGCTGCCGGTTTTTTCATCATAAGAATAATAATAGAGCGGAACAATGGGGAACCAGTAAGCGGCTTTTATGGGCTCCTGGTCCATGAATTCCTCAGCAGTGCCGCGGCGGCTTGTTAAAGAACAGGCCAGCAGTGAGATCGAGGAGTCCTTGTAGAGAGTCTCCTTTTTTTCTGTTGAGGAATAATCATAGACAGTTTCAAATCTCCGGTACGTGCCGTAAAAAGGCAGGAGATGTCGATAATACGTGCTGCTGTTCTTGCCGAGATTGATATAGAGCGGCGGAAGAATCAGGCGGTAGTCTTTGCCCTCAAACAGGAGCGGCATCATCCAGAAACGGGTCAGTTTATTATTCCGGTTCCGGCCCCAGTCGAAGATCCAGAACAGGTTGCTGTGGCTGCCTCTATTATCATATGAATGATAATAGAGGGGAACAATGGGAGTCCAGATTGTAGATTTATAGGGTTCTTCATCCCACTTTTTATCTCCTTTCCGTTCCGTAAAGGAAGAGGCCAGCAAAGAAATAGAAGAATCGGTGTATATCTTCTCGCTTTTTTTATCACTATAATTATACCGTGATTTAATGGACCGGTCCGTAAAGAAAAGAGGAAGAAGATGTTTATACAACTCACCATTCCCATTCCGGGTACTCACATACAGGGGAGGCAATATATGCCGATATCCGCTTGTGCCGGGACCTTCAAACCAGAAGGGCATTACCCATAAGCGTTCAAGCTCTTCATCTTTGTCACTGGACCAGTCGATAAACCAGAGCAGGTTTGTGTGGCTGCCTTTATTATCATAAGAATGATAATAGAGGGGAACAATGGGAGTCCAGATTGTAGATTTGTACGGTTTTTCATCCCATTTGTTTTCCCCTTTCCGTTCGGTAAAAGAACAGGCCAGCAGAGACAGGGACGAATCGGAATATATTTTCTCGCTTTTTTTCTCGCTGTAATTATACCGGGATTTAATTGACCGGTCCGTAAAGAACAGGGGAATAAGATGTTTATACAGCTCGCCGTCACTGTACCGGGTACTGATGTAGAGTGGAGGCAATATATGCCGGTATCCATTGCTGCCGGGCCCTTCAAACCAGAAGGGCATTGCCCAGAAGCGTTCAAGCTCTTCATCTTTGTCGCTTGCCCAGTCTATAAACCAGAACAGGTTCCAGTGAGTGCCGGAACTGATATTATAGGACTTGAATATAAGGGGAACAAAAGGAGCCCAATACGTCGCATCGTAGGGTTTTTCTTCCCATTTATTTTCTCCTTTGCGGTCGGTAAAGGAACAGCCCAGCAGCGTCACTGAAGTATCGGTGTATATATTCTCGCGTTTATTGGTCGAGTAGTCGTGCCGGGAATTAATAGACCTGTCCGTAAAGAAAAGAGGAAGAAGATGTTTATACAGCTCTCCATCACCGTTCCGTGTGCTAATGTAGAGTGGAGGCAATATATGCCGATACCCGCTGCTGCCGGGCCCTTCAAACCAGAAGGGCATAACCCAGAAGCGTTCAAGCTTTTCATCTTTGTCCATGGCCCAGTCCATAAACCAGAACAGGTTCCAGTGAGTACCGGAACTGTTATTGTAGGACTTATATATGAGGGGAACAATGGGAGCCCAGTATATTGCATCGTAGGGTTCTTCTTCCCATTTATTTTCTCCCGCCCGTTCGGTAAAAGAACAGCCCAGCAGAGTAATGGAAGAATCAGTGTATATAGTCTCACGTGAATTGTTGTTATACATGTACCGGGTTTTAACAGACCTGTCCGTAAAGAACAGGGGAATAAGATGTTTATAGCGTTCGCCGTTACTATCCTTTGTACTGATGTAGAGCGGCGGCAGAATATGGCGGTAATTATCGCCTTCAAACCAGAGGGGCATTACCCAGAACCGTTCAAAATTTCCCCTGGAATCGTGAGCCCAGTCGAGAAACCAGAACAGGTTTGTATGGCTGCCCGAGCTTTCATTGGAAGAATGATAGACCAGTGGAAGAATGGGAGCCCACCAGGTAGAGCCGGAACCGTTTTTATTTGAGTTGCGGTGATAAAAAAGCGGGTTTGCACGGTAGTCACTTGTATAGGATCCTTTGTAGTCTCCCCACCATATGAAGTAAAGCAGGGACCGGTCCGCGCCGGAAGCACTGAGAGTGGAAAAATAAACCGGGCTTACCGTAAGGTCGTCGCTTCCGTCGACCTGGTTAAAATAAAGTATTGGGGGAATAATGGTCCTTGACCTGTTGTCAATCTTACTGGAAAGGTTGTAGAAAAACGGCAGGACTCGAGTTGAGGTATATTTCGGGTAATTGGTACGATTAAAGAGCCAGAAGATGGAAAATGAATAATGACCCGGCCAGTCTTCCTTTTCTACAAAAAAGGCATTTATACTGTATTTGTCTTCTTTTTCACTGCCGAATATCTTATGCTCTCCTTCGTCCAGGTCATCCCAGGAGCGTGCGGAAAGAGGACCGGAGAAGCCAAAAACAATCAGCAGAACCGTAATAAGGAAAACAGGCCGAAAAACAGACCGTAATCTAAGATGACTCATACATTCCCCCTTTTAATATTACTATTGTACTTAAAAAGAGAGCTTCCTGCCTCCTGATACCAGCAATTACTGAAATTGAGAGTTACAGCTTCTTAAATTTCCAATCTATCTTCTTTTTGCTAAGGTATTTCTCAAACTCATCTACTTTTGAGAAGTAGATACTGAAGGGAGAATCGTAAAATTCGCACTCATATTCCGTATTGCCGTGGCCTCTGCATATTTTAGGCCGCGTGGTATAAATACCGCACTGGTTCTTTTTAGTCTGAGACTCACAGGGAGTCCTGAATTCCACATACCATTTTTTGTCGTGATCCACGAATACGTTTACATCTTTATGGAGTAAATACCAGCGAATATGGTCATAATCGGTTTTTGTAGTGGGTTTGTCTATTTCAATGGCAATATATTTGCAGCAAGTACCCCCGCATTCCTCGCACGGGGGGATAAACTCCTTTTCACTCAATGGGATACCGTCCTTTAACACCAATAGTTTTTTTATTCCCCCACTTTTCGAGCAAATACATATTCGTCAAGCCTGAAAAAAATTTCTTTACAAAAACAGGAGTGGAAAGCAGGGTAATCGGTGGCCCTACGGGCCGGGTTATCGGTAATCGGTTTGGGAGAAGAACTCCCGGCTGAAAACCTCGAACTTCGAACCTTGAACTTTCTTAAGAGTGCGGACCCCACTGAGCGGGGAAAAAATACGTCAGAAACTTGATAGTACTGCGAGCTGCATCCGGCTTGAAAGTATGGGCACCTTCGGTTGTGAGGACTGTTTGAGCAACGCGAGTTCCGCAGCAATCCAAAGAGCCCATACTTTCAAGCCTGCTTACATGCATAATTTAGTTTCTTAAGAGGCACAAATGAAAATAAAAGCAATAGCATCTTTAGTCTGCATAACAATATTACTACTGACTTCCCTTCTTCAAGCCGGGGAGCTTTCGGAAAAGGTGCTGGAAAAGAAAAGAGAGGGCTGGTATCCGTCGGGGATGCCTTTGCTGAATTTTGATTCCGACAATGGGCTGGGGCTTGGGGGCAGGCTGATTCTTTTTTATAACGGAAAAAAAGACGATCCTTATTTTAAGAATTCTCCTTATTTTTACAATATCGCGCTCCAGGGATTTGCCACAACAAAGGGCTTTCACAATCATTTTATAGCCGCAGATATGCCCTACCTGGGAGGAACTAAATTACGGCTTGCGGCAGCGGCAGGCTACCGGCAGTTGTTAAATGGAAATTATTACGGCAGGGGCAAAGATTCCAATGACCTGGTAAATCCCGATACAGGGCAGGTTTACCGGAATTATAAGGAATACCGTGAGTATTATCTTGAAGCCGGGGATAAATCGAATTATAAGTATAATAACTATACCATCCGGGAACCACTGGGGGCTCTCAGCCTCTATTATGATTTAACTGAAAATATTAAGATCCATACCGGTTTTATGTTTAAATGGACCAGGGTGGAGACCTGGGGAGGAGATGAGTTTGAATTTGAAAATTCCACGGTAACAGCAGCTCCAACCAGGGTTGAGCGGGAAAACCTGGGAAATGAGGACGGCTGGATAAATTCAATCCGTTTTGGCATAGGCTATGATACCCGGGATCATGAGATTGATCCGCGGGAAGGGGTTTTTATTGATTATACAGCCCGGATTGCCACCTTTGTTCTGGGCTCAGAGTATAATTATCACCGGTCCACTGTTGGGATCAGGTATTTCTTTACCCTCATGAACTTTCTAACGTTCGCGACCCGCATCGGGTATACCACAACAACGGGCCATGTCCCGTTTCATGAGCTGGGGACTTTTCAGTATCTTTTAACTGAAGCGGTCTTTGCCCTGGGAAATCCCTATTCTCTCAGGGGATATCCCGCTGCCAGGTTTGTGGGCAATACCATGACAAACGGGAATATCGAGGCCCGGCTTCAATTTGCCGAAATCACGGTTCTGGATCACCTGTTTGAGTTCAAACTTATTGCCTTTTGCGACACAGGCAGTGTTTTCAACAGTTTTTCCGAGTCCTTTACGGAATGGGGAAATTATCATGTGGGCTATGGCGGAGGACTGGCCATTGCCTGGAACCAGTCTTTTGTTATGCATGTCTATTTTGGGGCCAGCGCCGAGACTATGACGCTGTCGCTGAATTTTTATCACGCGGTGAATTAGAGGCAGTTTGATGTTTGAAGTTTGAAGTGTGAAGTTAAAGAAATCCCGCGAAACGGGCAAAAAACTTCAAACATTAAACTTCAAACTTTCTTTTTGTACCTTACGAATATACTCAATCACATCCGTCGCCTTGAGCGTATCCGTCCCATTTTCGCTGCAAAAAAGTTCTGCGGCTTTGCCGTGGATAAAGGCTCCCAGTGCAGCGGTTTCCGTGATGGGCAGGTTTTTGAGCATAAGGGCGCCCGTAATTCCCGAGAGAACATCACCGGAGCCGCCTGTTGCCAGGGCCGGGCAGCCGCTGGAGTTGATATAAGAATTAACGCAGTCTGATATAATTGTGGCAGGCCCCTTTAGCAGGCAAGTGCTTCCGGTAATACGGGCCAGTTCTTTTGCTGCTTGAAGCCTGTTCCGCTTTATTTCCGAAACCTCTTTTTCCATGAGCCGTGAAGCTTCAAAGAAATGAGGGGTGATAATATATTCAAGGCCCGGGCCTGTTTTTACTGTTTTGTTTTCCTTGAGATAATCCACAAGATGAAAGAGCCCGTCACCGTCAATAAGTACCCGTCTAATGCCAAAATCCGTCAACGAATCCATAATTTCAAAAAATATTTTCCGCGCAAGAGCGGAACGGCCCATTCCCGGACCAATGACCAGGGCGTCGTAGGATCTTTTTAAAGAAGAAAGGTTCGATGCTTCGGCTCCGCTCAGCACAGGGGTTCGAGGTTCGATGCTTCGGCTCCGCTCAGCACAGGGGTTCGAGGTTGGGGAGATTGGATCTTTAATCGAATCTTTAATCGAAAGGGTTATTAGTTCGGGGATTTTTCCCGCGATAATGGAACGGGCTTTTTCTGTGGTGAGCAGGGAAATAAGACCTACTCCGGTTTCAAGGGCGCTCGCGGCAGTCATCATAATGGCCCCTTCCATGGAGTCGAAACCGCCGATTAAGAGGAGGTGGCCCCTGTCTCCTTTATGGATATCGGAATCGAAATTATTGATCTCTTCGGGGAGAGGGATATATTTACGGAGAAACGAGCCGGTTACCAGTTCGGTTTTCAGCTCATCCGATTCAGTAAGGGACCGGGGGAAACCAATATCAGCAATTGAAAGTTCCCCGGTGTATTCTTTACCGGGAAAGGTAACCAGGGATATTTTTGGCAGCCCAATAGTAACGGTATACCGGGCATACACAACCTCACCCAGGGGAGCTTCACCATTCGAAGGGAGACCGCTGGGAATATCAACAGCAAGTACCCGGGTACCGGATTTGTTCATACGGGTAATCACATCGGCAATGATGCCGCGAACGGTTCCCTGGAAACCGGTGCCAAGCATGGCATCAATAATAAGCCAATACCCGGAAAAGTCAATAGACCCGATCGCGGCATCCGTCACTTCATTAATAAGAAGCCCGGAGCTGGCGCAGAGATCCATATATATTTTCGACGCTGCCGAAACCCTGTCTTTATTTCCCGTAAGAAAAATATGCGTGTTAATTCCGGCGTTGGCAAGAAAATACGCGATTACAAATCCGTCACCACCATTGTTGCCGGGACCGCAAAACACCGCAACAACGTGTTTTTTACTATGGTCGTTGAGGATATGTTCAAGGCAGAAGTCAGCAGCGGATTTCCCGGCAAAGCCCATGAGCACTTCGCCGGGAATACCATGCCGGGTAATGGTACTACGGTCAATCTCCTGCATCTGTTCGGCAGTAACAACTTTCATTGACTACTCCCACTCTAATATCTTTATGCCTTTTTTGGTAACATGATATGAATAAATAAGTCCCGATTTATTTCCAATAACTTTGGAATAGTAGTTTTTTGTATCATCAATTTCAAGACGAATATTGTCGATAATTTTTCCTTCCATATCGCATTTCATGAATTTAACGTTCCTGCTGTCCATGTTCCAGAAGTAAATGTTTTTATCATCAACAAGATTAAAAAGAACGTTTTTGGGGTCCGGGATATTAACAATGGTTTTCATTATCCGCTTATTTTCAATGGAATAATTATATACTTTCCGGTATTTTAACCGCAAGTCATGATAATAAGCGACTGAAATGAGAATTTCCTCACCACTCTGGTAGGTTTTTACATTTTCAATTTTTCCTTTGAAGGTATCTTCTCCTTCCTTTTCCACAAATTCTATTTTTGCCAGGTTAATGGCAAGGTCTCTTTTTTTCCCTTTGAAGCGGTAGACCGTCCAGGTTTCGAATGACCGGGAAATAACAAAGAGTCTTCCTTCCTGGTCTATATCGAGACGTTCTATATAATAGAAAGGAAGGTCGGGAGTACCTTTTTCTCCAAGAGTATATTGCAGTTTTCCTTTTTCATTAAAGACAAGAATATACGAAGGAGAAAAGTTCATTCCTTCGCTGTTGGCGCTGCCGCGATAGGACTGGCTGCCTGATTGGGGGAGGCGGTTTTGAATATAAATATTATCATCATCATCCATTGTAAATGAGCCAATAATGCTGAATTTAAATTTTGCCGCGTCAATATCTTTTGTATCAACATCTTTCAGGGAGCCCAGGATCAGTTCCACGTCATTGTCGGGAGTGAGAACCTGGACCCGTTTCAGGATATTGTCAACAGTGCAGATTTTTCCGTCAAAGACTCCAACGCCAAAAGAGAGCTGCTTAAGGGCGTAATCATCGGTTTTTATTAAAACAGAGCCCGGTTTTCCGCATTCAATGCTGATTTTTTCTTCTTTTGGTTTTGGCTTATTTCTCGGTTTCTTCTTCGGGTCTTCTTTTGGTTTGGGTTTTTCACAGTTTTTAATAAAAGCGAATTCCTTTGATTTGAGGGAAGTCACCTTCCAATGGCTGCAGGAAAAAGCCGCTGCCGCAGCCATTATTATAATTAATAGAACAGTTTTTTTCATAGTATGCTGTATCCCCGGTTTTTCTTTGATAAAATTGTATAATAATTAATTGCAATCAAATTTAGCTGTAATATTGCACCTGTCAATAGATTATTGAAAAAACCGGAAAAAGTGGGGGGCGTTTTTGTGTCTGCCCCCTTTGGGGGTGCGACCCCTGCGAGGGGTGCGGCCCCTGCGAGGGGTGCGGCCCCTGCGAGGGGTGCGGCCCCTGCGAGGGGTGCGGCCCCTGCGAGGGGATCAGGGGGCATTTTAATAAAAACATAAAAAAACGCGATGGAACTTGACTTTTTCGAAACAAATGAGTATATTGTCATATGAATGGATATTCATATGATTGTTTGTTCATATGATTGTTTGTTCATATGAAATTGGTCCGGAAAAGGCAGGTTTTATGGATAGTGTATTGAATAAAGAAAAAAAAGATTCCCTTGCGGGACATTCGGAAGAGTGCAGGTGCAGTGATGGGACTGGTGAGGAAATAATTTCCCTGAAAAACAGTATGCCTCCCAATGATACACTTATTGACCTGGCTGAATTTTTCAAGGTTTTCGGAGACCCCACCAGGGTCAGGATCATTTATGCCCTGGCGAATGTGGAGATGTGCGTGTGCGACATCGCGTCCCTGCTTGAGATGGAACAGTCTGCCATCTCTCATCAGCTGAGAAAGCTGAAACAGGCGCGCCTGGTTAAACAGAGAAGAGAGGGGAAAAGTATTTTTTATTCTCTTAATGATGAGCATGTTAAGAGGATTTTTGATATGGGTCTGGAACATGTGGAAGAGTAAAAGAAGTTTGAAGTTTGAAGTTGAAAGAATTTAGTGAGGAGATATAAATGAAGGATGAGAAGTTGGGTAATCACGATCATGGGCACGATCATGGGCATGGGCATTCCCATGATCATGCAATCACTAATAAAAAGAAACTTGTTGTGGTGATATTTTTTAATATGGTTATTACTATTTCGGAGTATATAGGGGGGATACTTTCCGGGAGCCTGGCACTGGTTTCCGATGCCGGGCATAATTTGTCCGATGTGCTTTCTCTTATGCTTGGTTACGCGGGAGAGAAAGTCTCCGGGGCCGATCCCAGTAAAAAGTATACTTTTGGGATGAAACGCTTTGAAGTGCTTATCGCGCTTATTAATGCCCTGACACTGGTTTTTATCGGCATATTTATTGTATATGAGAGTGTGGAACGGTTTAGAAACCCCGTAGCTGTTGATATTTCTATCATGCTTCCGGTTGCTGTTATTGGTCTTTTGGGGAATGTTTTTTCTATCCTGGTGCTGGCAAGAAACAAGGAGAGCAACCTCAATATGAAGGCTGCTTTTCTCCACCTGCTCTATGACGCGATTTCTTCGGTTGCCGTTATTATTGGCGGAATTGTAATCTATATTACCAATATTTATTGGATAGATCTTATTATCAGCCTTGGGATTGTTTTAATGATTGCCTGGAGCTCCATGTCAATTGTCAAAGAATCGCTGCGGATCTTTCTCCAGGGATCGCCCGATCATATCGACTCTGATGAGGTTTACCGGAGTCTTCTCGAAATCGATTCCGTGGGCAGTGTTCACGGCCTGCATATCTGGTCTATCAGCTCTACTGAGATATTTTTATCGTGCCATATTTGCGTGGATAAAGATTCGGTTAACGCGGATACGGACGGAATTATCCGGAATGTTAATTCCATCCTTGAAGAAAAATTTGAGATTAAGCATACAACTATTCAGGTTGAGAATAAAGCCATATGCGGAACTGAGCCCGGCAGCTGCTGTAGGTAGGGGAGGAAGAAGGTAATCGGTGGCCCGGGAGGGCCGGGTGATCGGTGATCGGAGGAAGAGGGGAGGAGGAAGGTGGTTTTCTAGTGATAATGAAATTGTTACATATTTGAAATGATTATAATAAATTTTCTTGACGAATATTCCGGAATATATACATATCGATTTATATTCAATGACGAAAAGGAGAGCAGGTTTATGTCTATCGAAGGAAAAACTGTTAGTGAGAGCAAAGTGGAAGTTGTTCAGCAGATGACTCAGCCCGACGCGAACTTTGCCGGGTACGTACATGGCGGGGTGATTTTAAAACTTATTGACAATACCGCCTGGATTGTGGCTACAAGGCACGCCAGGACCAGGATTGTTACGGCCTCTATTGACCGGGTAAATTTTCATGACCCTGTTTCTATTGGAGATTTGCTCAAGGTTAAATCCAGTATTAACCTGGTAAACAGAACCTCTATGGAATTGGGAGTCCGCATTGAGGCTGAGAATTATATTACGGGCGAGCTGCGGCATACCGCTTCCGCCTATCTTTCGCTTGTCTCTCTCGATGAAGAGGGAAAACCGCGGCAAATTGCGCCCCTCATCCTGGAAACCGAAGAGGATGAACGGCGCAATGCTGAAGCCTTAAACAGAAGGAAGATGCGGCTGCAAGGCGTTTGCTAGATTAAATTCGAAACTGCAAAAAATAGGTCAGAAACTGTGTTGATACCGGGGTCTGTTTCTGTCGGCCCCCCAACCCCCGGAGGGGGCGCAAGAGTTTTTGGAGATGAGTCAATTTTAACCCCATGGGGCAGCAGAGCATAACCCCGGATAACATTTTCCGGGAACCGGCCCTGTTTCTAAAATAGTTCACCAGGATGATGGGTTTTTCTCATAACGTGGGGCTTCCAGCCCCTCGTTATGAAGAAGAAGGCCCTATTCAAAAAGAGTTTCTTGAGAGCGCGGACCCGGCGAAGCCGGAAGAAAGGGGTCAGTAAAAGAAAGAGGATAAATGACCCGGCCCGGCCGGGAAAAAATACAAAAGAAACTGGTTGCAAAGAGGATCAGGGAATAAAAAAGAGGCCGTTTACACAAAACCCTGGCCCCTGACCCCGGTTTCTTAAGAACATTGATGCCGATAAAAGTTTACAAATGTTCTTTTTTGTTTAAGACAAAATTTGTCAGGAAATTTTTTCATAGTTATTGTAAAGAGATTATTGACAGAATCGGTGTAAACTGGATTTTGGTATATAGTTTTGGTTTTGCCGGGGCAATGTCTTGCCTTCGGGAATTTATTACATAATTTAATTAACATGCATAGGGATTCGAGATTCCATATGCTTTCCCTTGTTTTTTTCCTGACAAAAGAAATTGGTCGGGCTTTTATCTTTTTCCTGTTTCCCGGGACGTGCGTGCTTGTTGGAGATTACTCCGGCAGGCACACCCGTCCCGAGAAACAAAAATTTGGAGAAAGATTTTATGAGACCGATACAATCATTTTTATTACTACTGCTTCTGGCTGTACCCATTGCCGGGTATGCTCAAACCAGGACAACTCCTGAAAGTATGAAACTCAACGTTATTACCATCCGGTTTAATGACGATTATTTAAAAGGCTGTTACCTCTTGATCGATTCCCGGACACCGGAAGAAAAAAAGAGGAACCTGGCAGAAGGAAAGCTCGACGGCCCGGTTATTCTTTTCCTTCACGGCCATTGCCAGAGAGCTGATGATCATTATTCATTTACCTCAACAATGGCAAAAAGATCAAAATCCGGAATCGTTATGATCCCCGTAAGTGCCACTCCCATGGGACGTGATGAAAAACTGCGCGGAGACAATGGAAAAGAGATTATTCTAATGGAAATAACCCGCCAGGTCCTGGCAAAGAACGGGATGCGCATTGAAGGGTATAAACCGCTAACGGATTTGCCGGTTACCATAGAAGAAAAGAAAAAAAGAAAGAAAAAGAGCGATATAGAAACAGGTTCGGAGAATCCAATTCCCGTGAATTTTGCAGTTGTTGGATGGTCTCACGGCGGAGTTCTGGCCAGGCGTATTGCCAATAAATATCCCGAAACAACAGTGGCAATGGCACAAACCCAGCCTGCCGGGTATGAAGACTGGAACGGGTTCCTGGGGATTTCCACCGGGTTTAACTGGGAATGTACCAGGATCGGTTTTCATGGCGCAACCAGGGGCCACCCAAAGCAGGTAGTCGAAGCCGGATGTGGTGTGGCAAAAGGAACCTTTGGCGATCTTTACGGATCCTGTTCTTCCTGTTTGTTTGGTAATTTTAGCCTGCTCAAGCCATTCAGGTTTGCCCGTGACGGGGGAGATTGCGGCGATTACCAGGATGACAATAATTATCCCGTTGCTCATCTCAAGCATATTACTGTTATATTCGGAGAAGAGGATTCCCTGTTTGAATATAAGAACACCGGCTTAAAGCGTTCTAATAAAAAGATAACCAAAGAGACTCAAGCGGCTTTTGTGAAAAAGTATTATCCCGGCGCCGCGAAGAACGGAGCCCAATTTTCCCTGAAGGTGTTACCCGGGAACCACATTGGCCTGTTTGTCCATCCCGACAAATATATACCCGGTATCCTGGGCGGCATTGGCCAGCTTAAGGAAACAGAGAAGAGTTCTGTCGCAAAGAAAAAGAAAAAAAAGAAAAAGATAGAGAAGGGACAGAAGCTGGCCGGCGTGCCGGAGGAATAGCTTCTACTTCACATATTCAGCAGAGACCCACCCTGTTTTCCCGGAAGGAATTTTGACAAAATACCATTCCGGGAAATTCATACCCGAATTATTTTTTTTATCAACAGGTGTTTTTAAAATTGTTACGCTGGTATTCTTTTTCAGCTGCGCGAGAATTTTACTCCCTTTTGTTGTTGGTTTCGACCGGAGCCGTACCCGGTCTCCTGATATCTTTGTAGAGATAAACGCGCCAAAGATCCAGCCGTCCCAGAAAGTATCAAAAGAGGGGGAGTAGGTTACGTAATACCAGTGATGGCTTCCCCATTTCCCAATAGATGCTTTTTGTCCCACATCAAGAATTATGACGAGTTCACCTTTTTGCAGTTTCCAGGGAGAATCGCTTTTCGTGTTGGGCTGTACCCGGACTTTCACATTACTGTGGCTAATTGTTGCCCCGCTAACGGGAGCAGTATGGATGAAAAAGATTCCTTGAATGAAAGCAGCGGTAATTATCAAGATCAAAAGATTTTTGTTGATAGTCATAAGTATGGCTCCTTTTTATTCTATATCCTGAATATTTTTAGAATAGAATACCTGCCCTGAAATGTCAAGAAATCATTCTTTTAAAATAAGTAACTTCTCAAAAACCGGTAAGAACCGTTATTTGTCCCGGGTCCGCTGCTCTTAAGAAACTAAATTTTGCATGTGAGCGGGCCTTGAAGTAGTATGGGCTCTTTGGATTGCTGCGGAACTCGCGTTGCTCAAACAGTCCTCACAACCCAAAGAGTCCATACTACTTCAAGGCCGGACGAAGATTGCAA
>JAAENB010000571.1 GCA_024224995.1 bacterium
AGGTAACTCTCTCCGTTTAACGTAAAAAATTCAGTATCATAAACCCCAAAAAGCGAGATTGGTTGACAAACCTCAAAAGAATTGCCGTCCCAATTATAGATCATTAATTTGGAAGTCAAACCGGTATCTTCCTGGTAATTCGACACTGCAAGGTAACTGTTCCCTTCAATACTGAACGCCTCCCAATCAATGGCTCCATAGGTTGAAATCCCATCCTGTTCCACCTTAAACTCACGAAGGCCCGGGCCCGCATCTCCCGGGTCTTCGGTAAAACCGTCTCCGCATGCACCAAAAAATAACGACATCATCATTAATAATAGTCCAGGTCCAATTACCCGGAAGAATCTTTTTGTTTTATTCATAGAATACCTCTTGTAATAAATTATATTTTTTCGGCAGCTTCTGCCGATTTTGTGCTGAATTAATAAATTTTGTGCCTCTCAAGAAACTAAAATTTAAAACGGGCCTGTTTCCGGGTATGTTGTTCCGGGTCAACACCACAGAGGGGGAATCCCAAATAAACACCCCGTTGAGGGCACGGCACGCCGTGCCCGTACGCGTACCGAATCCCCTCGCAGGGGTCCCCCTCCCCGGAATCTCCATAGCCCTGCCCTGAAACCAGCCAGTAAAGGCGTTGCACTGCAACGTCTCTCAGAACCAAACCCTTGCCGGAGCATCTTCGCAAAATAGACCCCGCGTATCGACACAGTTTCTTCCGTATTTTTCCCCG
>JAAENB010000572.1 GCA_024224995.1 bacterium
TCAAAACCCCGCAAAAAACGGCTTTTTTTGAAAAAAATTCAATTTTATGCAAAAAAAGTCAAAAAAAATT
This sequence comes from bacterium, assembly GCA_024224995.1. Next base: position 71 of record JAAENB010000572.1, read on the forward strand.
TCATCAAAAGGCCTTCCCATTCGTCCTATATATAAGGGGTAAAAAAGTTTGCCCCAAAAACCTATTTTGGGAGGAAAATATGGCACATCCGGAAAGAGATTGTGGAGTGGGGCTCACTCATCACGTGTGGTCGCGCTGCCGCCAGTGTAAGAAGTTAATGAAAGACAGCAAATTCAAGCATCTGCTTGTGCGGATAATTAAAGACGCCCAGGTTAAATTCGAGTTCGAATTATCCGCTTTTGCAATTTTAGATGATCATTTTCATTTTATTATCAAAATAGTTAATGAGCATGATACGATTTCGCTGATTATGCAAAATATCAAAATGCGCCTTGCTCGAAACTGGAATATCATGAATAATGAGATTGGGCCTTTTTGGAATGAGCGTTATGGAAATCGGGTTATCGACGAAAGTGACAACCCGGAGTTTGATCTTAACTGGCTTTTGCTCTATATTGCCTATAACCCGGTTAAAAAAGAGATCAAAGAAAATCCTAGAGTAAGCAGGAAAAAGCTTAAAAAAGAAAAAGGGATCTTTCTTGATCCCCGGGATTATGAATTCAACAGCATCAAGGCCTATCTCGATGAAGATTACGAGTCTCCTGTTGAGATTACCCTTCACCCGTTTTTCCTTGAACTGGGCAAAACCCCTGAAGAACGGCTGGAAAGATTCCTGCGTTTGGAATCCGTGTACAGAGATAAATTGTACCTGGACCTGGAAAAGTTTCTCTCATAGTTTTATAGCCCCAAGGATTCCTGCCGTTTTTACCGCTACAGTACCTTATAAAAGCGTGACTTTGTCCCGTCCGGGTTTGCTGTGTTCGCGTCTGCCGAATGTTCAGGTATTTACCTGGTTCTTCCCTTCTTTTTGCTATTGATTCCTTTTTTCGAAGAGTTCTTTTGCGACAGGAGCTTGTTTTTAAAAGCCCCTCTTTAACCTGGCGCCCTTTTTTCGGTGTTGCCTCAGAGCTCTTATAAAGAGCTCTGAGGCAACACCGCCCCGCAGGGCCGCTCTCTTTTTTATTATACTGCTTAAGGGCTAACTTTTTCATCATTGTTTTTGTTGATATTATTTACTTCTCGATTTGTTGGGTTATAATCGAAGGTGAGGATTTTATAAGTTTCACGATTCGTGGGATTCGGACTCTCTCCCAGCAATTTAATATTTTCAGTTTTAAGTTCGCCATTTTTCCAATATGCAATACCACTTTCACCATGCACGTAGTGTTCTTCTTTGCAGAATTCGTAAACCGTACCATCTACCGAATAAACGTCATTATTATTTGTTTTGTAATCTTCTTTAAGGGTGTAAAGGTCGTTGTCGTCCTCTTTTTTTTCATAATATGTTTCAAATTTAAACTTTTCAAGATACAATGTTGGCATATATTCGCCTACACAATAAAAAGCCGGTGGCACATAAACATCCGTATTAACAAACATTATTAAATCGAGTTTAGTTTTTTTGTGTTTTTTTAGAATACTTTTGGCCCGGTTATAAAATGACCTGGTTCCATAAGCATATGCCACAACAATAATTCCGGATATTTCGGGGCTTGAGTCATTATCATCATCTTTAACAGAGAGATAATCCTTCAATAAAAATTCCATATGAGTCAATACCAGGAAATTCATATTATCAATTTTAATGATTTTGTCCTCCTGCTCTTGTCGTGTAACGCCATTATCATCATTTTTTGATGTATCTTGATCTTGATTGGGCTCATTTTGAAGAGGATAAATTTTTGTTTTAGTAATATGTTTGATTTGTTTGTCCTTCTCCGTCTCCGCTGTATTATAGATATTGATTGATTTTTCGCTGGGGATGATTAATACAATTTTGTTTTCGATAGTAGGAAGTATCGCCTCTTCCATATTATCAACTGACCTTTCACCTAAATAAAAATCAGGGAATATGAAAATATTCTCCTTCAAGCTTTGTAATTTAGTTGTCATGTTGTTGATTCCAATCGTTGGTATGAATTTATGGTCTTTTAAAAATTTTTTATTATCTTGAATATTCTTCAATGTATTCGGAGATTGGTACAAATTAATTCGTAATTTTTTCATTATGTTGTTTGCTCCTGTGAAAATTGTGACGTTAGGTGATATTTTTAATGAATTTCATAATGAATCTCGCTTGGAATATCATCCTTCATAAATTCATACCGGAATCCCCATTTATTTTTTTTCCATTGAAAGAATTCAAAATATGATTTATCAATACCATTATTTTTCGAGTACTGAAAAATCAAAATATAATTTCGCTTATCTTGAGAATCAAACCTTATTCTGCGATGGCCATTTTTATAATTTGTGAAGAATAGAGAAGCATTTTTACAATGGCTTGCTTTACTTGTATCCTTTGTTTGAACTCCTAATATATATTGAAGTGCCCATTGATTTCGATTCGTTGCATTAAGAGTCTCCAGTGTATCCTTATGAGGATCAAGAATAAAATCCATATTTTTTATTGAACTGTATTCCTCTAAGTTTTTATGCTTTTCCCTTGGATCAGCAAACGGAAAAAAAACACCGGTTCCTCCGGAAGTGTATGCTTTTTTATTTAAGCATTTAATCAGTTCATTTTTATCAGTTTCAACAGGGGGACTTTTTAAAGTATACCAGGGGGCTTCTATGGTATATACATTCTCTATGTTTATGCCATGTTTATTCTTACTCTTACTCTTTTCCACAGGCTTATGATAGCAGTCATGGCTTTCTGCAAAACCAGTTGAAATTTTTTTATGCAAATATGTAGCCACATTAGTAAATGCCACGAATTTCAATTTACCTTGCTCCTTCTCAAGAAGAGTATTTGCAAGTTTATACGTTCGTGTAAGAGACTTGGCAAAACCGGATACAAATATACCATCAACACCTTCATCCCCAAGCAAGTCATTAAAAGTTTTAGCAACATCCTCAGCAGATTGAGATACACGAGTAAAATCCAGGCTTAAGCAAACAGCAAATTTTCCATAATCAGTATCAAATATATGATATACAAACGTGTCTTCATCATAAATATAATCCAGACCTGTATAATTCCTCATATAATATTTGCTTTTTGACTTTCCCCATGTCTTCTCGGTCAGATCCTCTTCTTTAAGTTGGTCAGTTGAATCCTTATAATACCTTCCTGGATTGTTGGGATTTAAAAAATATCCTTTGACACCCTTAGGGGGATAAGCCTCGGTTATTCCTTCAATTTCTGCGAAATTATAATGCATCTTTTGGTATTCAACAGTTTTAACATCGCCTTCTTCTTTGTCATATATATAAATAGGGCAAATAGTTCTATTATCCTTACGGTATGATCCGGCAACAATCATCATATTGTTCGCCTTTGATTTATCTTTTATAAAATTTAAAAGAGTTGTCCTCTTCTCATTATCACTAAAATTTAAACTGTATTCCGGAAGAATAAAAATATCAACTTTTTCGTCATCGTCCTCTACTGCTTTTTCAAGAGCAGCTTCTACTTTCTTTACTACATCATCCTGTTGCGTATCTTTTATTTCAAGGTTCTCATCAAGCTCAAAATATAACTGGCACAATGCAATCTTTAAAGGATCAGTTTCTTCATTATTAAACCGAACCTTGTGTGGAACAATAGTTATTTTCTGACCAATTATCGGTAGTTCTTTATCACAAGCAAATAGACTGAAACTGAAAAATTATGCCAGCAAACAAATAGTAATACAATTTTTTCTAGTCATTTTCCCCACCTCGTATAATACTAATAATTAGTTCTTTCCGGACACACGGATTTCAACTTAAAGAAACTTCAAAATTAAAATCCCATCGACCCAATATACCTGGGAGAATATCAATTGGACTATTAAGATATTAATATTCCATACGATATAATAGCATACCCGGAGCCGGATATCCACTAAAATTTTATCTCAACAGCATTTTTTCAAACGTTCTATTTTACCTGCGATTTTCTATTTTTATCAAAAAATTTACCCTTTTTGTTTAAAAAATCATACTTAATAGTTAATATCGAAGCAGGTGCAATATGAAAAAGTTATTTTCTTTAATTACAATGTGGTTAGTTCTTGGGTTATTATTTCTACTTTCATGTTCATACGCCATTGGCGATGGATTTTTTGATGAAAGTGCTGCCGTAACAAGAGATACTGAAACAGGTGAAACATGTGAAGCATGTGATTTCTATAAAATCAAAGAATTGACGCTGCCATATTTGGGTGAATATGAGTCAGGAACCGGAGAACAAGTCGCATACTTAGATGGAAAATCTCCGGGTCATACAAATCACTACTTAATTACGGAACTAATTATGGAGTGTTTTAAAAAAACCAATGATCTCCGGTTTTTAAATATGTTCATAACTCATTTTAATGAAAAGAGTAAATATTTGAATCATAGACTCCCGGGCACAGAGGACGCGTATCGAGGAAATAGAATTCTTAAAACCTGGGGGGCACCTGATACACGACAGGGAATAGACACATGGACTAATTATGTTTTAAACTCCGCCATTACTACAATTCCTGCTTTGAAATTTATTGAGTATATGGAGAAAGAAGGAGTAAACGATACAGATGAATTTTACGTTGAACACTGGGACTACCAGTATTTTGCCGATACTTTTTGGAACACCGTAAAGGATGCCATTGAGTCGCATAACGAAGACTGGCGAAGTGACGGGGTGATTGGATACTATATATGGCCGCCGGATTTTATTAATGGGGGGCAGGGGAAGCCGCTCCCCAATAATATGTTAGCTGCCGCGGGCTCGGCCCTTTTGAGAATGGGACGAGTATGCGAATTAAAAAATGAAAATTGTACGGATGTAGAAAATTCATACAAGGATAAAGCGATTAAAATCGCGCGTTACCTGAGAGGTCAATTGAAGCTCCATGCCGATAATAAGGAAAACCTTGGTTATAGCTGGAATTATGTTCACCCCTATGGGAACCCGGGTGGTCCGGTAGATTCTCGCCTGGAAGATAGCGGACATATGCCGTATCTAATTAATTTTGTTCATGAAGCATACCTTTCGGAAGTTGAATTTACAAAAGGTGATCTTATTGCTTTAAGAAATTCCATTGATACGATACTGACGTATCAATTACATTGGAAGGGCAGCAGTGAAGTGCCGCATATCTATGACTTTTACATAAATAAAAAAGATGAAGAAGGCGTTGACCCATGCGATAATGAAGACGCCTGTGATAATATAGAAATGTATAAAAAGAGCTGTATCGTCCCGGATAATCCTGATGATATGTATAAAAATATTTGTCAACGGTATATTACAAATCATGGAACCTATTCCCTTAACGGGCAAACTTACAATTTTCCCATGTTTAACCTGTCAATTGGAAAAGTAGGGTATTGTGGAATTTACTCCCCGATTCTTAAAACGCTTGATGAGGAGGACAGTTTGGGCCTGCAGTCGAAATGCAGCACTGTGCTTGAAGAAGAGTCGGCGGGGACTGATTATGACAGAGATAGAAAGTTTGCAGTTCCACTGGCAAAGGCAAGGCTCATGAAATAGGATTTCTTATTTTGAAAACTCAATTGAATATTTCGGCTCTTCAGGCTCATCCGTTTTTTGCTTGAAATTACTACTCATAAATGTTAACCTGTTTTACGCGGTTTTCGGAGTACCAGGTGAAGACCATACCTTATTATTCATGGAGTAAAATATGAAATATATCGGAATATTTGTTTTTTTGATCTGTTGCACTAAGAGTTTACTGGCGTTTAATATGGGTTTTGAAATCGAGACAGCCGGAATACTAATCAGTCTCTTCGAAACAGCCCCCAAAAAGGAAGCTTCCTGGGAATACAATAAAAATTATCTAAAAGTTTCACAAAGTGGCGCATGTGTAATAAAGAAACTGGGCAGTGGAGTATCTGTTACTAACGATCAGATAACTCCACCCCGTGAATTATTGGTTCCAATGATAAAGAAGAGTCAGATAGTCCTTCCCGTCTTAGGAAAGTACAAATTTTTTCACATTAGTGAAGATAAAAATAACGGGAACGGGGCTTTACTTCCTTTTGCGGTATATGGAAGCCCTTTCCAGGATAGAAATAAGAATACGCCTTTTGAAAAGTATTTCATTGGTCAAAAGGGAGCCAATCACTTTGGCGGCAAGCTTGTGAGGCACCGCGATTTAGAGTATGTCAGTAAACCATTCAGTGCCCCCGAAAATCTTTATAAGGGACTGAAGGTCGCGACTCAACATTACGGTGAATTAACTAACAAGATTGCTCCTAAGAATAATGAATCAGCTTCTACCTGGTTGACATCACCAGGTGGAACTAATGAAATTTGGTGCAAAACCAAGAGCCATAAACTGGAACAGCTGAAGGCAGCTCACTACGCGCTTATACATTCGGATTATTTCTATTGGAGCGAATATTCCGGATTCCTCAATACATTTTTTCCTAATAAGAAATTATTTACCGATGACAGGGAGTACGCGGAGGAGAGATTGAAAGAACTCCTGGCGGGGGAGAAACCCGCGTTTACACCTCAGATCACTATCGATATTCCCATGAATAGGGTAGCTGATTTTTTCAACTCGAAATACCCGCAGAAGGGTCCTATTGATGAAAAGTACATGAGTGATGTAAAGCGGGAACTCCCGAAGAAGAAATTGAAGCAGGAAAGCCTGGGGTTTCTCATGCTGTGGGGCAAGTATGTCCTGGAAGTAACATGGGGAGTTGGGCTTCGTCTTCCGGCAGACGGCACTTATTCAGCTCATGCTCAACATAGGTTGTCTTTGAGAACCGATTGGCGTAAATATTACAGCAAAGTAGAAGATGAAATTACTCCGCAAGTTTTAACGGAGTTCACTAAGAAGCTTATCCGCAGGCACGAAATTTACAGAGGCGTCATCCATGCCCGAGATTGGATAATTGAGGACTTTCTGGCGTACATTTTGACCGGGAAGAACCCAAAAGAACTGCCCATTGGAGCAACAGGGTATATGGAGATGAACCAGAATAACATCGTTATAGAAATAAGATCATTTGGCGACGTCGAAGATCGAAATTTCCGGAAAGCAACTTTTCAAATCCTGGAAGCATCGGTATGGCTTCAGCGATTCCTGGGACAGGGAGGTGTGTTGGACAAATACTTCCCGGTTGATAAGGCTACGGTTAATAAGCCTCCGCTTGA
>JAAENB010000573.1 GCA_024224995.1 bacterium
ACCGCGTTGCTATTCGCCATTTTTAATCTCCTGCATGCTTTCGTCATTTTCAAAAACCCAACGCTCTCTTTTATCCAATTCATTGCGTGGTGGGCACCATCCTGAATAATTAACTGCGCCGGAGTAAATTTTTTTTCCGGGCACCCGTGCATTTTTGTCTATTATTGTAACAGTGGTTCCTCTCCAGTAAGTGTTAAATATACCTTTTTTTATACAAGTTAGTTTTGTACATCTTATTGCAGATATATTCTTGTTTTTTGCACAAACAAATCCCTTGCTAAGAAAAAAAGACGAAATCAATTTTTGATTGCTATCGAAATATTTTACTATTTTCAAAAATTTTTGATTATTTTCCACTAAACGTTCTTCATTAAAAAAATCCGTAAATAAAGCGTCGATTTGATTTGCTGAGGCTTCATTAAAGCTACCAAAAAAAATAGTAATGAAAACTATAATCCTCATTTTAGCTTCTTTCTCCCCTGAACCTTATAAATACCAATGCCCCCAATAGTTCCAATTCCGCCAGTTGCCGAATTCGCTATATCTGCAATAGCAAAAAGTCCGTCAAAAAAATTGGCATTGCTAATCTAGCCCCAATTATTCATGAGGCTGGGTAATTGGGGTTAAATCAATTTCAGTTATCGACCTGCTTTTGTTAAGTGCGTAACATCAGTGTAGTGCAAATTGGTGATTGGTGCATATACGCGAGATTAAGCGGCTATTAACATCGCATGAACAATTTATGAACATCGTAATTGACCCCATCGGAAGTTTCAACGGTCAGGTCCGCGAAGAATGCCTCAATTTGCACTGGTTCACAACGCTGACAGAGGCGCAATCGATCATCGAACACTGACGGATCGACGACAATCAAAGGAGGCCACATTCATCGTTAAAGTATAGCAGAAAGCCTTCATTTTGATTCAGTTTTGATTTTTTTTACTCACGGCTATTCGGGCTTACGCCCGGCCTCCGCGAGGGCGGCGCACCGGCGCCGGTCGCTTTTCGCTCCTGATTGCGTGATCATTTTAAAGGTGTTCTGCTATATCTGAATTTTTTTGCTCACGGCTATTCGGGCTTGCGCCCGGCCTGGGCGAGGGCGGCGCACCGGCGCCGGTCGCTTTTCGCTCCTGATTGCATGATCATTTTAAAGGTGTTCTGCCATACAAACGATTTTCTGGACAATTCGACAGGAAATTGGAATTGTGCAAATGATGTAAACTTGTAAACTGGATTCTGCAATCATGGCCCAACACCCTAAATATCCGAAACTGTTTTCTCCGCTTGA
>JAAENB010000574.1 GCA_024224995.1 bacterium
AACCCATTATGCCGAATGAAAGATTTAGCACTTTCTATTAATATAATTATACATATTTAGGGAAAAGTCAATTTTTTATTTTGTATAAAAAACAGGTGCAAGGTACAGGGGAGGTAATCGGTGGCCTGTTGGGCCGGGTAATCGGTTATCGGTTAAGAGAAGGGCCAGGCAAGAAAAAGCCCGTAGAGGCGTTGCATGCAGCGTCTCTAAAAACCGCTGCGGCGGCAAAAAACCTCGAACCTCGAACCTGTCTTTAATCCCTAAAAACGGAAACCGCCAGCCCCGCCATAACAAAAAAGACCGCGCCGAAGAGGATCCAGTCGCCGAAACGGGAATAAAAAGAGCGGGTATTGAGGGGAATAATTTCGCTGTGAATAGATTCTCTGGAAAAGAGTTTTGAAGCTTGAATAATTTTGCCCGAGGGGGAAATAACCGCGGAAATACCGCTGTTGGAAGCGCGGATGAGAAAACGCCTGTTTTCGATAGCCCGGACTGCGGCACCTGCCAGGTGGACAAAGGGTTCCGGGGAGTTGCCGAACCAGGCGTCATTGGAGATATTCACCAGGAACAGAGCGCCTTTTGAAACAGGCACACGGGAGAACCAGGGATAAAGGGACTCAAAGCAGATGGAGAGCCCCGCGGGACCAAAGGGGGTGGAAACAAAGGGAGAAGACCTGCCCCGCGCGAATTCGGCCGGGGCATTGTAGTATTTATCCAGAAGAGAACCGGCCGGGGCGCTTTCCGCGAAGGGGAGCAGGATATTTTTGTCGTAAAAGTTAATACTGCCGGAACCGGAAATAATAAAAGCCGAATTATAAACACCGGAACCGGATTTTTTTTTGCGGACCCCCCCGGTAATAAGCAGTGAATCGGGCCCAACGCGGTTGATAATATGGGCGAACAGGTCTTTGGTAACCTTGCCCGGGGAATTCAGAACAGTTTCGGGCCATACAATAATGCGTTTGCCGGGCAAGACGTCCTTTGCGGCACTCATGGCCAGGTAGGTTTGAAGCCGGGAAAAAAAATTATTATCGATCCAGCGTTCTCTGGCGCCGAAATTACCCTGAACAATGGAAACAGGAACGGCTTTGCCTTTAATGCTCTTATCGAAATAAGAGAAATGAGAAAGCCGGACCAGCCCGTAAATCGAAGGAAGAGCCAGGACACACAAAAGAAGAAAAACAGGGGTGATAGAAGATTTCAGCTGTGAGCGGTCAGTATTTTTAAAAATATAAAATATCAGCGAATTGCACAGAACAAGCAGGAACGAGATCCCATAGATGCCGCAAAAATCGGCAGCCTGAATGAAGGGAGAAAAGGGCACAGCCGTATAGCCGATGAAGCCCCAGGGAATACCAACCGGGATCAGTTCGCGCAGGTATTCAAAAAGGATCCAGAGAGAAGGCACGATAAAAATATAGAATAAAATATGATTTCTAAACAGGAAGCGGTACGCCGCGGTAAAGAGAAGAAAGAGCAGCCCAAGGGGGATAAAAAGACAGAGAATCATGAAGATAATGGTTTTAACAAGGGAAACCTCATACCGAAGGAGCAGGGAAGGGAAGAGCCAGAAACCCAGGCCCAGGGCAGCGAACAGGCCCCATGAAAATCCCCGCGCAAGCAGCTGTTTCATCGAACCGGAATTCTCCTCGCATTGTTCAATGGCATAAAATAAGGGAACCAGTGCAACGAACGAGAGCGGCCACAAAGAAACCGAAGGAAAGGCCAGGGAATAGAGAAGAGCAGAAATAAGTATAAATATCATGGAAGTAAGAGTATATAGTAAGAAAAAAAATGCAAGTATATTTTAGATTTAAGACCCCGGGCTAAATCGGTCGTGTCTTCATATACCGAAAAACGTAATTCGGAATGTAGATTATGCCTGGAGTGATGCCTCGGCAGGTTGTGAGGCTGTCTGAGCGAAGCGAGTTCCGAACGTTCTGCAGAGGTATTGCGCCAGGCATAATCTACATTCCGGGTTGTTATCCCTTGCCCCTTTTTCCTGCTTTCTTACCATATAAAAAGAAGCGGGTTTATAATCTCGCCGTGGCGCATAATGGTAAAATGGAGGTGCGGACCCGTCGATTTGCCCGTGGAGCCGATAAGGGCAATAGTACTATCTTTGGTAACCCAGTCGCCTTTTTTGGCTTTAAGAGAGGAGCAGTGTCCGTAGAGGGTGGAGTAGCCGTCGTGGTGTTGAATAATGGCAGTATTGCCGTAGCCGTCACGCCAGCCGGAAAAAATAACCATCCCTTTTTTAAAGGGGCGAATAGGGGCGCCGTATTTGCCTTTAATATCAATCCCGTTATGGAAAGCCATACCGTGAAGAAAGGGGTCAACCCGGTCGCCAAAAAGGGACGTGTAATAGCCTTTGATGGGGGACTGGAAGGATTTCCGGAAACGGTAGAGCCGCTCCAGGTAATTATTAACCAGAACGGGTTTGGCATTTTTAAAAAATACCATGCGGATGTCGTCGGTAGAGATGATCTTAAAAAATGTGGGCACAAATTCACCCTTTGGGGAGCCTTTGAAGTTGAGTAATTCCGCCATATTATCCACATCAAAATAGTCATCAAATGCCACAAGAACACCGTCTCTTTCGGGAACAACAATTTCCGTATCTCTGGCAGCAACAAGGGATTTAAGAAAGGGATTCGCTGCAATAATGGTATCGATAGAGATATTATATTGCTGGGACACGTTCCAGTACGATTCACCCTGGCGCATGGTATGGATCATGAGGTCCACACCGGCGTAATAGGGGTAGTTTCTAACAAGTTTAATGTAATCTTTCTGTGAGGTGAAAAGGGGAAACCCGTCTTTAAGAATATAGCTTTTTTCATCGACCGTAACGCTGTCTCGAACAAGGGCGGTAATAATGTTTCCAAAAAGGAATACGGCAGTAAAAAGAATGGAAACGGTTTTGACATAAAAGCTGACCCTGCTTAACTGGTATTTTGTGATTGGAAAACCATTAAACATTATTTTTCACCTAACTTTTTAGATTTAAGAGTGGCCGCTTCAACAGCGTCCATGACAATTCCGGAAAAACCGGCTTTTTCAAGAATATGAACCCCATCGATCGTAGTGCCGCCGGGAGAGGTAACCTTGCCGCGTAAGGCAATAGGATCTTCCACGCTGTCGAGCACCAGCCGGGCCGAACCAAGAAGGGTCTGGGCGGCCAGGATAATAGCCTTATCCCGGGGAATGCCCATTTTCACCCCGCCGTCGGTCATGGCCTGGATGAAGGTAAAGGCATAGGCAGGCCCGCTGCCCGAAAGGCCTGTAACCGCGTCCATCATGGATTCGGGAAGGACCAGGACTTTACCTATTTCAGAGAATATTTCTTCCACAATGCTGAGTGATTTATCGTCGATATTTTTGTTTGAAGAGAGGACCGACATGCCTTCATCAATAAGGGCAGGGGTATTGGGCATAACCCTGATAACCCTGGTAGAAGAGCCGATGACTTTTTCAATAGAATCAATAGTAATGCCGGCAGCAACGGACACGATAATAGAATCCGCCACCAGGTCTTTGACCTGCATCAGAACGGAAGAGACAACAGCCGGTTTAACAGCGATAATAACGATGTTAGACTCCGTAACCAGGGAACGGTCCGATTCGGCAGTAACAACGCCGTATTTTGCAGACAGGGAATCGAGTTTGTTGGGGTCAATGTCGTGGATAATGAGGTTTTCAGCAGGCATTTTCGCGGATAAGCCCGAAATAATAGCGGTACCCATATTACCCATACCAATGCAGCCGATCGTTTTACTTTTCAGTTGGCTCATACGCAGGTCCTTTTTCCGAAAATAGCGGTACCGATCCTCACCAGAGTGGCGCCCTCTTCAATAGCAATAGTGAAGTCCGAGGACATCCCCATTGAGAGTTCTTTGAGGTCCAGGTTCAGTTCATCATTTATAGTATCAAGCAAACGCCTGGCTGTACGAAAACAATTTCTAACACGGTCATGGTCGTCGGTAAAAGGAGCCATCGTCATCAATCCAAGGATCTCCGTATTGTTTAATTCGGCAATTTCTTTTATAATATTAACTGTTTTTTCCGGCGAAATACCGCTTTTTGTCTCTTCGCCGGAAGTATTGACCTGGATAAGTATCTTTTGAATCTTATGTCTCTTTTCCGCTTCTTTGTTGATTTTGAGAGCGGTAGAAACTTTGTCAATAGTCTGAATAACGTCAAAAAGTTCCACAGCATCCTTTGCCTTGTTTGATTGCAAATGCCCGATCATATGAAATGAAGCGGAACCGCTTAAACCGGGAATCTTGTTCCCTGCCTCCTGGATTTTGTTCTCACCAAAAAGAGAAATGCCTGAGTCAATTGCCTCTTGAACAATATCCTGAGAGAATGTTTTGCTTACGGCAACAATCTTAATATCCTCCGGATTCCGGCCGACAGATAGAGCAATACGGGCAACGGTCTCTTTTATCTCATTATAGTTCTTAATAATACTCATCAAATTCAAATATTCAATTAAATAGGCGTGGTTTATATTACTCAGTTTTGTATATTGTCCGGGAAAGTCAAGAAAAATATTGTTTTCAGTGGATACAGTTCTTGACAAAATTTTTTTCACTGAATATAGTCTTCGGAAGAGCTTAATCCTGTGAAACAGGAAAAAAAGGTGGTATATATTATGATTCATAAACAGCAATTTATGGCACAGCATGCGGCAGCACTTGAAGCAGCAATAAATTCGGAAGAAGTAAAGAGACTGCTTGATGAAAGGGATGAGGCCGAGCATATCAGTTCACTGGGAATACACTCCAAATGTACGGCTTTTCACCGGGATACCCCTCCCATAACCACAATTTCAATAAAGTTTGATTTTATTGAAAGAAAAGTGGGGATAATTCAGGGTGATATCCTGGTAACTGTTGATGTTAATGAAGACTGCAGCATCAGGAGACTGGAAGTTGAAGCAGCCGATATTGGAAAACCCGCGTCGAATGGCTAGTGTTCTTCAGAAGTGAGGGGGCCGGGGACTTTTCTCCGGTATTTTTTAAATAAATATAATAAAAATGAATAATAATATTGACTAATTACGGACTGCTAATAAAATAACATGACCTATTGTTTGAATGAGACAGACCAATCTGCAATAAATTTAGACGAGAAATTCCGGAAAGGAAATAATTAATCAATGACTACTACTGTTAACGATGAACAGATTTATAATTCAATATTACCTTCATTAATAGTTGCGATATCTTTTTTGACGGTGCTGGTTTATTACGGCATGACCTGGCCCTACAGAAAAAAGACGCAGGAAGTGCTGGAGAGGATGCATAAGAGTTTTCTGGGAGTTTTTTTCAGGGAGTTCTGGTACTGGTTTACCGATCCTGTGGTGCTGTTTTTTAAAATCACCCGGTTTACTCCCAATATGGTGACGGGATTGTCTATTTTTCTCTCTATCTTTACGGGGTATCTGTTTTTTATCGGTGAGATAGGCTGGGGCGGCTGGATGGTCGTTGTCAGCGGCAGCATGGATACCTTTGACGGCAGGCTGGCCCGGATGACCGATCAATCGAGCAGGTCCGGGGAGTTTTTTGACGCCTGTGTGGACCGGTATAGTGACGCATTTGTTTTTATGGGCATAGCGCTCTATTTTGTTAGTCGATATTATATGAATCAAGGTGCCGGTACAATTACGACAATTGATTTTTTAATGCTTATTGTTTCAATGCTTACCCTTGTTGGGACCGAAGTGATGAGTTATATAAAAGCCCGGGGCGAAGCAATGGGATTTACCACAAAAAGAGGACTTATGCAGCGGCCTGAGCGGGTAGCGCTTCTGGCTCTTTTTACTGTTCTGCACCCTTTTTTCAAAATAATAGCAGATGAATACCAATGGCCGTCTGATATTTCCCTCATCGGGGTAATGATCTTAATGGCAGTGCTTATAAATTTTTCCGCCATTGTACGGCTTATTTCGATATTTAGAGATATAAAGAGAACAGAAACCTGATAACGTATAAATTTTTCTTGACTTTTAGAATATGTACTGTAGATTTCTAAAATATGTTAAGAGAAAAATTGTGAACATGCTCCCGGAAAGGGAGCTTGTTTTGTCCGATGGGCACTAACATGCAAAAATATAAAGAACAGTGTCCCCACACTCATCACCATTCATTTACAGCTATGGCTGTGTTGTATCATTATATTTATATTAACGTATAAAATTTCGTTGAATTTCGTTGAATTTCTTTGTTGTTCCTTGTATTGTTTTTTTCATTACAGAGTAGAGCTGTATAATAACACTATAGAAGAGAATTTGGAAAGATTATAGATGATAATTATAGGGATACTTGCACTATTTGTTTCATTTACCATTCATATTTATTTTTTGATACGATATGTTTCGGAAAGAGATGAACGGCATTTAAGACTTTTTATTGTAACAGCAGGCCTTAATATGCTCATTGCCGCTATTCTGGCCGGAATGAGTATGTATAATCCTGAACTGGTCCATGAGATCGATATCAAACTGTTGACCTGGTTGATATCGGGAGTGGTTATGCTTATTATGTTATTTGTTAAAATAACCATTTTCAGGAATATATACAAACGAGCCCAGCAGCCGGAACATTATCATCTAAACTTTTTTGGCAAGAAAGTGCTGCATGCAACGGTTGTAAAGCCGGTTGAGGTTCTCACTTTTTTTGTAACCATACCGCTCTTTTGTTTGTTGGGAGCTTATTTTGTGGCACGGCTTATTAATCTTTTTCTATATGCGCGATTATCGCTTGTATGATTTTTTTGAACAAAAACAAAAATATTACTGGATTTTTGTGTATGTAAAGATAAAAATAGTAATTGTATAGACAGTTCGAATAATACTTGGAAGTATGGAGGAAACGATGTCGTATATTTCAGATTCAGTTAGAAAAAATGCAAAAAAATGTGAGGAGTGTGCTATCCTCAAGATGGGCAGCAATATAGATAAAAAAGGTGTTATGCATGAAGAGGCACAGGTTGCGGCTGATGGGGTTTTGAAGCTTAGCTGTACTCTTTGTCCTTTCGCAAAGGATTACGAAAGCGTTAATGGCAGGAAGCCATTTGAAAAATAAGTAAACACCTCTCGAATAAAGATTCTTATGAAAAAAATAAACAAAAAAATCCCCATGTAAATTTGGGTGTATCGTGAGCGGGATATCGGAGATATTCCGCTTTTTTATTATTGAACATTTTTTATTGACTTTATCCCGGTTTCAGGATAGAATCGGGATAATTATTTTATATATATAAGTGAGTGAAGAGATGGGATTTTTTACACCAAATGTAGACAAACTGGCAAAAGAAGAGGATGTGGCAGGGCTTTTAGAGCATATAGCGCACCGGAAATCGGAAGTACGCCTTCAAGTCCTTAAGGCTCTGGCCAAAATGATTGATAGGAAAGAAGTCCGGGACAAGCTAAGAGTTTTATTGTATGATCCCGATACCAGTGTGAGGACTACGGCAGTATCGGAATTTGCCAGGCTGGGAGAAGAAGGGATCTTTGAGAATCTGAAGCCTATAATTATTAAAGGATCGCGAGCCGATAAATTGGACGCCCTCAGGATTCTGGGTTACTACGGAACAAAAGATGACGGACTATCCCATATTCTGGCCCAGGCTATAAATGACAAAAGCCAGATGGTCCAGGTTGAAGCCATAAAAACAATGGGAGCTTTAAAGGATGCCTTTTATATCCGGGACCTGGTTGAAAAACTTGGAGACAAGGCCTACCAGGTGCGGCTTGAGTCTGCGCGGTCTCTGGGTAAAATCGGAGCTGAACCGGCTATTAATTCGCTTATAAGTGCGCTGGTAGACAATAATGGAGAGGTAAGAAAGATCGCGCGCCAGGCCCTTGAGTCTATAGGCACGGAAAAGGCACGAAGTGCTTTTGAAAACGCGCCTTTTATGCTCCTGGTAAAACGGATGAATGAAGGTTCCACCAGGAGACAGGAGACGGCACGCCATATCGGCAAACATAAGATAAAGGAAGGACTTCCGTTATTGTTAAAGACATGCCATGATGAGTTTAAATCGGTCCGAATAGAGTCATTAAAAGCGATTGGTCAATTGCGGGATGTTGCGGCAGTATCCTCAGTAGTAAAACTGCTTGATGATCCCTATTTTGATACCAGGATAGAAGTGGTAAAGGCCCTTGAAAAGCTTAATGATCCTGGGGCTCTTTCTGCCCTGGAAAAAGCAATGGAAGATACCAATACAAATGTCAAGAACGAAGCAGTAAAATCGTATTACAGTTTAAAAGGCCGGCTTGAACAGCTGGGAGTAATAAAGGACTAAGCGGACTTTTTAACCATCCGACTAAAATTTTCTTTACAATTTATGCTAAACTGTGAATTCTGAACATATTGGGACGCTGCGCAGGCAGAAGAATAATGAAATTATAGAGAGGTAGATGTATGAACATTCTTTTTTTTGGACCTAATGGAAGCGGAAAAGGAACACAGGGAGCCGTTGTTCAGAAGAAGTATAATATTTCCCATATTGAATCGGGTGTTATCTTCAGGGAAAACATAAAAGGTGGAACTGATCTCGGGAAAAAGGCAAAGGAGTATATTGACAAGGGAGAGCTGGTACCTGATGATATAACAATACCAATGATACTTGACAGGCTCAAGCAGGACGATTGTAAAAACGGCTGGCTTCTGGACGGATTCCCGCGGAACCTGGAGCAGGGAAAAGCATTAAAATCGGCACTTGATGAGGCCGGAATGAATCTTGATTATGTAATTGAGATCCTTTTGGACAGAGAAATCGCTAAAAACAGGATCATGGGGCGAAGATTGTGTGCCGCGGATAATAATCATCCGAATAATATATTCATTGATGCAATAAAACCCGAAGAAAAAGACGGCGATGTAGTATGCCGTGTTTGCGGAGGAGCTCTTTCCGCCCGGTCCGACGACCAGGATGAAGCAGCGATCGGCAAACGTCATGATATTTACTATGATGACAAAACCGGAACCATCGCATCGGTTAATTTTTTCAAAAGTGCCGGCGGATCAAAGATTATTGAACTCGACGGGAAACCGGGAGTAAAAGAAGTAAGCGAATACCTCATGGGAAAACTCTCATAAAGCAATTTTAGAACAATTCGCAACCACTCTTTCCCCTCCAACCCCGGGGAAAGAGCCGTTTTATTTCCCCACCAATAACTGATCACGCAGCTCGTGTTTTAATATACTGAAAAACGCAATTCGGAATGTAGACTATGCCGGAGTGATGCCTCTGCGGGTTGTGAGGCTGTCTGAGCGAAGCGAGTTCCGAACGTTCCGCAGAGGTATTGCTCCGGCATAGTCTACATTCCGGGCTCATATACCTTGTATATAACCAATAACCCTCTTCTCTTATTAGACTTGACATTCTATATTATGTGAAGTAAGTTGTCCATATACGTATAAAACTTCATAACTTTATTTTTACACAATAAAAAGGCAAAATAAACCATGACTCAAAAATATAAGAAAGCTATACTGTTGATGTTTATTCCGGCCGCAATTAACCTGGCAATTTCAATTTATTTTTTTCAAACAAAAGGGTGGCCCCAGTTTCAGGGGTATCTTATAGGAACAGCGTTATGTGTGATATTTTCACTATCGTGGGTATTGCAGGCAAATAAGGGGCTCAAATCCAATTTTATGGTACTGTTAAAACTTACTTTTTTTGGGTTCCTGGTTAAACTTGCCATATTTTGCCTCTTCCTCTTTGGAGGATATCTTCTTCTGGGAATTGACCGGTTTTATTTTGCCGGAGCATTTTTGTTGGGAACGGTCATGAGCCTGGTAATTGAAGTATGGTTTTTTCTGTCCCTGGTTAAGGTAGGAAAGGCAAAGCAATAACTTATTTAGCACTTGCAGGTATTAAAATAATAGAATAATGGGTTGAGGGGCTATGGAAGCAAAAGAATTGCAGAATCTATCCAGGGAAGATCTTCTCCAGCTGGTGGGAAATCTTCAGCTGAAATATGAAATATCAACAGGAGATCTCCTGCCGCTTCAGCTCGATTTTGAAGCCCTTCTTGAAAGTACTTCAGATATAATATTTGTACTCAATAAAGATGAAAATCTTATTTACCGCAATTCCGCCTGGAAGACGTATTTTCCTTCCCTGGTGAAGAAGCCTGTTGGGGGTCATTATGCTGATTATATCCCGGTAAATGAAAAGGAACGGGCCGATTATGTTTTTAGTTCCGTAATTAATGAAGGTAAGGTTTTTGAGAATGAATTGATCAAAACCCATGATGAAAAGGGCGAGGAAATCTACTTTTCAACAAGCTGGTCTCCCATACGCTCCCCAAATGGAGATATTCGGGGACTTGTGGCCACAATGAAGAATGTTACCGACAGGGTTCTCGCCCGGAAAGAGTTAAAGGAAAGTTCGAAAATCCTTGTAGACCTGGTAAAAGAGCAGGTAGGACAGGCAGGTGAGCTTCAGGAGTTAAGTGATGTTAACCGGGAGATCATTCAGAATGCTCCAATTGGGATAATTATGATGGACCCTTCCGGGGTTATTCTCGGAGAGAATCCCACTATGATGGACATAATGGGCCGGGGGCCTGAAGAATCAGTTGTGGGCGTTAACCTGTTAAAGCACCCCGGGTTCATTAAGAGCGGCTTTGTTGAGATGTTTAATGAGGGAGTTTCAGGAAAAAAGACAATACGCGCGAATAACCGTCCTTACATCCCTATTGCCGGGAAGGGCGAGATTATTATCAATGTTACCATGACTCCCATTTTAAAAGACGATAAAGTGGCGCGGGTGATTCTTATGGTTGAGGATTATACCGAACAGTCGATGATCGCGAAAAAGGCGAACTGGGTAGAGAAAACTGCTTCCATGGGAATGATTGCTTCAGGTGTTGCTATGGAGTTAGGTAATCCTATTAACAAAATGTATATGGACCTCAATTTTGTAGACAGTAATGTGGAAAAAGAGAGCCGGGCTGCTGAATATGTTGAGTCTCTTAAGAACCAGCTTCACCGGATAAAGAATATATCGGAACAGCTGCAGGCGCTTGCCGATACCCAGAGTGTGGAAAAAGAGGTATGTGAGATAAACAAAGTATTGTTGAATCATCCTCTTGATGTTCTCATCGGCAGACTCAGGAGTGATGGAGTCGAGGTTGATATTAATATCCCCGAAGAGGGGGGGAAGGTAAAAGCAACCAGGAAACAGTTAAAACAGATACTTTTTGATATTATAGAAAATGCAGCTGAAGCAATGCCCGATCAGGGGAAATTGACCATAGACGCGACTCCTGTTGAAACGGTTGAGGGGGCTTTTGTGTTAATAACTATTACCGACACCGGTATAGGAATGCCGAAAGAGAGCTTAAAGCGGGTTTTTGAGCCCTTTTATACTACCAAGGGGGATGAGTCAACAGGACTTGGCTTGATGATCGCTGCAACAGTTATAGAGAATGTTGGAGGGACTATCGGCATCCGGAGTGAACCGGGCAAGGGAACTTCCATAAAACTGGCAATACCAAGGGCTGCCTATAAGGAAAATACAGATGCAGAATGATAAATTAACAACCATTGACTCACTATTTAATGATGCCGGTTACCTTGTGGTAACCCAGGATTATCACAATATTTCCGATGCGAATAAGGGAGATGCGAGTGCTGAAAAGGAGCTTATTGAGCATCTCACGTATATCCTGAATAAAGACGGGCATATCGTAGCGGATCATTCCGAGAAAGTGCCGGACAAACAGGCGGGACTACCGGTTACCTCTGAGTACGATATAGAAAGTATCGTAAAGACCTTGAAATGGCACATGAACAGGATATCGGAGAATGTTATCGGGCGAAATGATATAATTGAGCAGTCCATATTTGCCATTTTAACCGGGGAGCACATGCTGTTGCTCAGCCGGACCGGTATGGCAAAGTCCTATCTTGCCAATTATATTTTTAATTCATTTAATGGGGCCAGGGTCTTTTCATCCCAGGCCAGTAAGGATCAAACACCGGACAATTATTTTGGACCCTATAATATAGAAGAATTTAAAAAAGGAAAGATCCGGCATAATATCAAAGGATCAATTATTGAAGCCAACCTGGTATTCCTGGATGAGTTCTTTGATGCCAGTGATGTTGTTCTCCGGTCACTTCTTTCAGTTCTCAATGAAAGAAAGTTTGTGAATGGTTCCGAACAGATAGATGTGGCAGTTCACTCAGCCATAGCAACAGCGAATTATATGAGGATGAACGAGGTTACGGAAGCCGTTCTCGACCGTTTTACGTATAAGTCCATTATACCGGAAGATCATAATGTGTATACCCAGCTTTTGATTGACCATACCTATGCTTTTAGCGGCGGCAAAGCGTCTTCCCCGGATATGCGAATCCCGTTTGATCATATACTGTATTTGCATACTATTATTAAAAATAAAGACAAAGAAATACGGATTGAAATTCCTGATTTTATTTATTTTATGAAAAATGTAATAGTAAATAAATTTATGAATGATATGCGCAAGAGCGATTCCAATTTTTTCATCAGTCCCCGGAAACAGGCAAAGCTGGTCGATTTTTTAAAGGCATACGCTCTAATTAATAACCGGAAAGAGGTTATCCTTGACGACCTTAAAGAAATGTACCTGGGAATTTGTACCCTTAACAGTTATATCTCGGTAAAGGCCAAGGATAAATCGGAAAAAGATGTTTTTCTTGATGCGTACCAGCAGTGCATGGTACACTTTACGTCAACCGGGGCCATAGAGCAGATTGAATTTTTGCTGAATATCCGGAGGATCTTTCAGGAACTTCGCGAAGATCCTGACAAAAAAGAGCAGATTCTTGCGAAAAAAGGTATTATGGAAGGGTTTATGAATATCTTAAAAAAGATATTCCCCTCAAGAAATAAAGCCGAAGATGATGCTATTACAATAGAATCCCTTAGAAAGAATCTTAATGAACTGAGCCCCGCTGTTGAGGAAGTTCGGGAATTAAAAGAGGGCATTTTAAAGGATTATCATGATATATATTGATAACTAGCATGCAAAGCTCTATACAAAAAGAAAATAACACTGAAATAGATTTTTTTGATTACTGGGATTCCCTTGGATTCTTTGAAAGTCTTCGATTAGTGCTCCCCACAAAATTTTTTATACTGTTTGAAATAGCCAGGACTATTTTTACCGATGAAGAGACTTCTGAGGCATTAAGCGCCATTGATGAAATAACAACGGATGAGAAGATCTATGAACCGGATCGTGATGAGAGCATCCAGGTAAACCGGGTAGACAAAATAGCTCCCGTTTCCGATAAAATGGAGATCGACACCTACCGGACAATCAATGAATTAAAAAAAGCTCTTCCCCGGGAACTGGCACAAGACGATGATATCTTTAACGTAAAGCTGTATACCAAAACGCTCATTGTGCAAAAACATTATGAGTCAGAGGCAGACCGGTTTAAACCGGTCTCTACATCCAGGGACGCGAAGGGAAGAGAGGCCAACAAGTTTGAGCAGAAGTTCTACATTTTGATGGATAAATCAAATTCAATGGAACTAAAAATGCGGTCTTTTTATGCCAAGTGTATTGTGGCGGAATTTCTTCGAAGAAAATTGAAAAGTAAGGCAAAGTTGTACTATCGTCCCTTTAATTCCAACCCCGGTGATTTGTTTAAAATTGAAAAGCCCGAGGATTTTCCCCTTCTCATAGAACGGGTTCTTTTAACAACAACCGAAGGCCGTACCGATATCCAGGCTGCTGTTTACCAGGCCATTAAAGACATTCAATACGAGAAAGAGATGTTGAATTCGGAGATCCTGGTTGTTACCGATGGGATCAGTAAGATCCAGAAGGGGCAAATGAAAGAACGGCTGGGCGATATCAAACTGCATGTTTTAAAGATCGGGAATGAAATGGCAGAGGTTGATTTTTATGATATGCAAAACGTTCTGTCGAACAATAATAACACCTTTGATTCGTCTTCCGTTAATATCCGCAGGGTAAAAGAAGAGATCGAGCAGAGTAAAGAGAACGCGGAAGAAACCAAGCTCAACATATCCGAAAGAAGAGCATACCAGCTGATCCTTGATCAATCCGAAGGGATGTTTAACGATCTCCGGGAAATTTCAACCAAATATATTGAAATTAAAGACTTTGAGGGAGAGGGGCTTTTTGAAATTACCGATGAAAGTCTTGAGAATATCAAAAGTGCTATAGACCAATTTGAGAAAATAGAAGCTCATATTGATATTAAAGAAAAAGAGAGACGGTACAAGCAGGTCTATTTTTTAAACCAGTACCTCCAGGTTCTAATGGAAAACGGGCACGCGAATAATTCCGAAATTAAACAGTGCATGGACAGAATCGCCGCTATAAAACAGAAAATGCTTAAAGATCCTGAGCTGCTTTTTACGGTTATGGAAACCAAGGAATTTGATGAAGACAAAAAGGCAATGAAGCTGGCAAAGAAAGAGGCCAGGAAGTTGATGAAAGAGATGGAGATGAAGAATAAGGAGCTCTCCCTTAACGATATGAAAAGAGCCCGGATATTATTCACCATGGATGTTGGAGAAGGAAGTATGGGGAAATTCATCTTGCTTCTTCTTGTTATGCTGATGAAATTTATAAAAAAAGTCCTTCTTTTCCCTTTTCGCCCCTTTATGAAGAAGAAAGAGGATGAAGCGGTAAAGATGGAAGGGGATATTTCGCTCAATAAAGATGAGTGAAGCCCCCTGTTTTTTAGATCTTTTCCTGTTTATACCATTCAATTGTTTCCAATAATATATTGATATTGTCTTTTTTCGGGTCCCAGCCCAGGTCTTTTTTTGCCCGCTGGCAATCGAGAAGAATATTGTTGAGGAGATAGACCAGGTGTTCTTTGCTGAGATAGCTTAGTTTTAAGGGTTTGAACAGGAGCGACAGCAGCCTGGCCTTAAGCGGTGAAATATGTTTTACCGTACAACCAAGTTTGGCTTTTTCCTTGACCTTTACTATCTGCTCCATTTGTGTTGGAACATTGTTTGAGCCCAGGTTATAGACTTTACTTCTTGATATGTCGGAATCATAAGCCGCTAAAAAGGCATTTAATGCATCTTCGGGATGAAGAAGCTGGTATTTGGTATCGCCATCACCGGACATATATAATACCGAAGCATCACCCATGGCAAGGACCATATAGAGTGTTATGAGAATAATGGGATCATCGATATTGGGTCCCGCAATGGGGGAGGGCCTGAAAATGGTGATAGCCATTTTTCCTTTTTTCTCATATTCCCAGCAAAAATTTTCACCTTTTAATTTATCTTTTCCGTAGGAGTTTCCCGGTTTTTTCCTGTCATCCTGGCGAATAAGAGCTCCTTTTGGTTTTCCATAGACCTCATATGTTGAGAGAAAAAAGAACTTTTTAACGTTATTTCGTTCGGCAGCGAGAAGAAGGTTCTGAGTTCCCCTTACATTGATCTTTTTCATGCTTTTTCTTCCCTGGTAACCCGGCCGCCTGATATCCATAAAATGAAAGATCGTATCAATTCCGGTACAGAGTTTTTTGAGCTTGGCATCGCCCAGGAGGTCTCCCTGAATAAATTCAACATCTTCCGGCAGGTCTTTTGGTTTGTAAAGATCATAACAACGAACTATTTCGCCTCTTTCCAGGAGTTTGTCCAGTAATTGTCTACCCAGGTAAGAGCTGCAGCCGGTAAGTAAGATCATTCTTGTCCTCCAATCGTCATCTTGTGGTCAGTGTCAGGTTCTGTATGTAAAATATTTAACTATTATAAACTGATGGTCTGGGCAATTGTCAAGCAGAATAAGTATGTACAGAATAGGAAAATGATAAAAAATGAACAAAATCACTGAAAATAAAGATATAAAAAACAAAAAAAATTACTTTAAAAAAAAACGTGAATAAAATATATGGTTTTTTATAACGAATTTGGAGGTGCGAGTGTGGCAAATGGCAAAATAAGTAACAGGCGAAGAGGGCCTGATTTGGTTGTGAAAAGTATACAAAATATCTCAATTGCGTCCTGGGTATTGATATTTATTGTATTTATACTATTTTCTCTGGCAAAAGAGGGGAGAGGGGTCGGTGCTAATGCTATGTATAACCAGGATACCTTGCTGGTGGTTTTATATTTGATGATATTGCAGCTTCTTTTAGGTCTTATGGGACTTGTTATTAATACTACCCGGAATAGAAGAAAATCGGATAGCTTAAATAAAGGACTCATCACGTCCTGTGTTATGGCGGTGTTTGGTATTCTGATTTACGCTGTAGTATAAAAAAAGCTGTCCCGTATTGGGACAGCTTTTTCTGTTCTTGCTTGTTTAAAGAGATTAAGTAATTCTAAAAGTACCAATTTCTTTATCACCCTCAACAACATGAACCGCACAGGCAATACAGGGGTCGAAAGACCGTACTACACGGGCTGCTTCAATTGGGTTGTTGGGATCGGCAATTGGAGTTCCAATGAGTGCCTGCTCAACGGGGCCTTTAACGCCTTTGTCGTCTGTAGGTCCGCAGTACCAGGTTGTAGGAACAACACACTGATAGTTTTTAATTTTTTTCTTCTCAACAACGATCCAGTGTCCAAGAGCACCACGAGGAGCTTCTGTTAAGCCTTCGCCTTTTCCCGAATCAGGAATATCATAGGTAGACCGGGGCTTGCCGCCTTCTTCGAGCTCATCGAGCCATTTGTCTGCTTCCTTACAAATAAGGCTGCATTCAATAGCACGGGAAGCGTGTCTTCCAAGAACGGAGAACGCTGCCGGCAGCTGAACGCCAAGTGTTTTAAGAACACCGTCAAGAGCATCCTTAACGCCTTTATTTCCCTTTGTATAAGCAACGGCAACACGGGCAAGAGGACCAACTTCCATTGCAAGGCCGTTGTATCGAGGAGCCTTAAGCCAGGTATAGGCACCGGCTTTCGCGGGATTGGGCTCAGTATCTCCGTCATAGGGGTGAAGATTGGACGCTGAATTATACCGCGCGTATTTAACCTCTTCCCGGATTAGACCGGAGTCGAAATTGTTAGGCTTACCGTCAAAAAAGGTTCCCTGCTCTAACATATAAGGTTGATCCTTATTACCGGCAAGGTCGAAAACACCGTAAGAGAGGAAGTTGGCGAATTTACCAATGTTCGCGTATTCCTTGTATTTACCGGCTACTGCAAGAACATGCGGTGTGTATACACCGTTTACGAATTCTTCAATTTCTTTTAGAAGTGATCTGAATTCTTTGATCTTTGAGCTTGTTGGTACCTGGGTAACTCCACCGGGAACCAGGCCAATAGCATGAGGAACCCGTCCGCCAAAGAGGGCAACCATTTTATGGGCTTTTATCCGGATATCGAGTGCCTGAACATAGCCTTCAATCGCCGCGATATCTATATCGTGACCCAGTTTGTAAAAGTCTTTTCCTTCGTAACGAGGGAGGAAAGGTGCCACAGCGGTGATCGCATCGGCTTTTCCTTTTTTCTTCTTTAATTCTTCACCAGCCCATTTTTTCAGACCAATCATTTTTTTGTTGCTTCCTTTATATTTCAGCAGTGCTGTAATATCAACGAAGTCAAGAGCTGCAAGGTGATAAAAATGAAGGATGTGTGACTGAAGGTAGTTTGCCGCAAGTACAAGATTTCTTAAGATCCGGCCGTTATCATTTGGTTTAATTCCAAAAGCGCCGTCCAGACATTTACTTGAAGCAAGACCGTGGGAAATAGGGCATACACCACAGATTCTCTGGGTTATCTGGTTGGCATCAACCGGATTTCTTCCCTGGAGTATCTTTTCAAAGCCCCGGAACATATCCCCTTTGCTTTTCGCGTCTTTTACTATACCGTTTTGCACATCCAGCTCAAGGGAAAGGTGTCCTTCTATTCTACTTATGGGATCAATTATTACTTTAGCCATTGATCACACCTCCTTTCTGTAATTTGTAAATTGCTTCACGGGTATCGGCATGTTTGATCGTGTTTTCAATCTCATGCTTGCTTGCGTGAATGTGCTGGAATATTCCTCGTTTCCCGTAATCAGGGAATACATTCTCAGTACAGCCAATACATCCCGCGCCGCTGGCAGTACAGGAGTTTACTCCGCCTACCCATTTTCGTGTTGGGATATCGCAGCCCGTATCCATTCCAAGACAGCCTAAATTATAGAGACAGCCTTTTTCATCACCCCAATCTCTCGCGAAAACGCCTTTTTTGTAGTAATAAAGCCGTTCGCACTCTTCGTGAACTGTTTTTCCGTAATACATGGTTGGTCTGCCGTATTCATCAAGCTTTGGCATTCCTTTGAGAAGTACGTGAAGCAGGGTGCCTACCATCCAATCCGGATGCGGTGGACATCCCGGAACATTGACAACAGTCCTGTTGGGAAGAATTTCAGAAACCGGTACGGCTCCTGTTGGGTTTTCATTATGCGCCTTACCGGCAGGTATTCCGCCGTATGCAGAGCAGGTTCCTACGTTAACTACAGCAACAGCATTTTTGCCGAGTTTTTCCACCCACTCCCGTGCCGGTACATGATGTCCGTTCAGTTCACCAATAGTACTGTATAAAGGATCTTTTGTTGGTATGGAACCTTCTATTATTAAAACAAAATCTTTTCTGTTTTTTTCAACAGCTTCTCTCAGCACGTCTATGGCTTTGTGACCTGTTCCGGCCATGAGAGTCTGGTGATAATTGAGACTGATATATTCAGTAATAACTGTGGCAATATCGGGGTTCATTTTGTTGAGCAAAGAAACCGAACATCCCGAACATGACTGAGCCTGAATCCAGATGACCGGAGTTCTGTCTTTTACTTTTTCCAGAGCCTTTTTACATCCCTGTATCATAACACTGGGAAAGGCTACGGCTGCGGTTGTACCGCCCATTATTTTAAGGAATTCCCTTCTACTAAATGCCATGTAATCCTCCTTCTTCTTTGTTAATGCGTTGCGGCATCAATAATCTGGTCCACAACTTTTGGTATTGATCTCTTAACGGAATCACTGATTCCAATTTCCAGTGTGCCAATATCTTCCGGAACTATCCCGATTATTTCAACTTCCGGGTCGTCCCCCATGATTTTAAGCACATCAAGTATCTTTTTTACCCCCATATCATGGAGGGAATATGTTTGCCCTGTATCGGCAAGGTGTTCCGCTGGGAAACGGTAAACGCTTCCCGGAACATCATCAGCCTTAAGGGCATCGACAATTATTATCTTGTCCTGATCTTTCATTAACGGTACCAGGTCGAAACCGGCGGTACCTCCATCAACAATCTCTACATTTTCCGGCAACGGTGTACCTGTTTCCTGCATATGATTCACGATGTGAACACCCAGTCCGTCATCTTTTTGTAACAGGTTGCCTATGCCCAGTATAAGAATTTTCCGCATTATTTGAATATCTTCCTCTTCCTCCTTAGAATACTATTTTTTTCTTTTAACATCTTAGTGGCAGCCCATACATTTTTGCGGGCCGTCCTTTTTGGCAATATGACAGTCCAGGCAGAGACCGTGCATAACTTCATAACCATTATCCCCATTGTGGCAGGCTGCGCATTTTTTCTCACGAGCGTCATTGCCGACCTTGTGGTGACAGTCAACGCATTTCATTCCCATCTCTTCGTGAGTTTTATGTGACATTGTCACAGCACCGACCTGGCCTTTATATGGCTGGCCATCTTTGTTTTTGCCGAAGCGGGTTGTTTTTGTGATAATAACCTTGTCGGTGTTCTGCACAAATTGAACTTCTCCGGTAGCCTTTTTAGTTGTTAATGCTCGTTCTTCCCGAGTCCATGGATCTATGTCGCATGAAGCATAGGTAAAAACAGCAATGATCACAAATAATAAGGCAGGTAAAAGTTTGTTTAACTTCACTCAAATCCTCCATTAGATCATAATTAGTTTTTTAACAGATCTCATTGGTAGAACTGTTGAGACAATACTATAAACAGCTGTGGCCCTATACCGAGCAGGCATACATGACCGCTTATCTATTGATATTGCCCTGTTTACGCGGCAGAGCCGCTTGTTACGTATATTCAAAAAGTTTTCTTTTGTTGTCGAGAGATGAGATGGACCTCTTCATTCGTCTCTATGCTTGTTATTATAACGGGTTAATCATTGAAAAAACCGTTATGCGGGCTGTGCCCATAACAAGAAAACTTATTTGAGCTAATTTTGGAATTTTTTCCTCTTTATTGCAAAAATACCTGATGGTATTGCACAGGCAATAACTTTTTTTCAAAACACGCATTTTATTTGGGGGCTGAGGTAGTAATTGGTAGTAATTTTCAGGAACTTGTGCAAATATCAACAGATCTTAATTCATTTTTTAGGTACTTGGAATTTAAAAAATGAATTAAGATCTGTTGATGGAATTATAAAGACCAATGTTATTCGGTAGAGTGAACTTTGTTTAATTGTGGTCTTTTTTGTATAATAAAAAAATGATTGTCATATATGCACGGTAACTTTATAGTTATAACACCGGTTGTGGAGAGCCCGGTTTTTAGAAAATTATTAAGGAGAGAGAGATGTCAAAAGATGTTACATACAAAGATAAACCCTGGCTGTCTTCATACCAGGAAGGCGTAGCTGCCAATATAGATTATGAAAAAATGAGCCTGCCGGAATTCCTGGACCGGAGCGCCGGTGAATTCGCAGATGGAAGAGGGCTTGTGTTTATGGGATATACTCTTACCTACAAAGAAGTTAAGGATATGGTTGACCGGTTCGCGACCTGCCTTACCGATTTTGGCATACAAAAAGGCGATAGTGTCTCTGTTTTGCTGCCGAATATGATTCCCTGTGTTGTTGCCTATTACGCGATCTTAAAGATCGGCGCTATTGCTGTTATGAATAATCCTTTATATTCCGATGTGGAACTGGAACACCAGTTTAATGATTCCGGGTCAAAAATTCTTGTGTGCCTGGACTTGCTGGCCAACCGTATGATCGATTTGAGACCCAAAACCGGGATCAAGCAGATTGTTGTAACTTCCATTGGAGACTATCTGCCTTTTCCCAAAAGTCTTCTTTTTCCTCTTGTTGCTAAAAAGAAGGGACTGGCTGCTGATGTTAAAACGGCTCCTGACGTGTTTAAATGGAAGGAAGTTATTAAAAAGTATGCTCCCAACCCTCCTGAGGTTAAGCTTTCTTTTGATGATATTGCCATGTATCAATATACCGGCGGTACTACCGGTGTTGCCAAGGGCGTTGTTCTTACTCATGGTAATTTAAGCATGCAGGCTCAGCAGGTTGCCTTATGGTTCCCTGATTTTAATAAAGGGGAAGAGATCATGATTGGGGCGCTTCCGTTTTTTCATGTTTTTGGGCTTACCTGTGCCATGAATTATCCCATATTTATGGGATGGCCCATTATCCTGGTTCCAAAACCTCAGACTGAGGAATTACTCGAAACCTTTAAAAAGTTTAAACCTACATACGCGCCCATGGTCCCCACTATGTATATTGGCCTGGTTAACAGCCCGAATATCGAAAAGGTTGATATGACCTGTATCAATGCCTGCTTTTCCGGCAGCGCGCCTATCCCTGTTGAGATTATTAAAGAATTTGAGAAAAAAACCGGCGCCCTTATTTGTGAAGGCTTTGGCATGACAGAATCTTCACCGGTTACTCATATCAATCCTTTTGTTCAGGGTAAAACAAAGGTGGGAAGCATTGGTATTCCCCTGGCAGATGTTGAATCCCGTATTGTGGATATGGATGACGGTAAAACCGAAGTGGCTGTTGGTGAACCGGGTGAGCTCTGTATCAAAGGACCCCAGGTTATGCAGGGCTACAAAGGCCTGCCCAATGAAACTGCTGACGCTCTTAAAGACGGCTGGCTTCATACCGGGGATGTGGCAAAGATGGATGAAGAGGGCTATTTTTATATTGTAGACCGGATGAAAGATATGATTATTTCGGGCGGGTATAATGTTTATCCAAGAGATATCGACGAAGTCTTTTATCAGCATCCGAAAGTTGAAGAAGCCTGTTCCATTGGCGTTCCCCACGCGGTGAGGGGAGAATCGGTAAAAGTCTTTGTTGTTCTCAAAGCAGGACAAACCGCTACGAAAGAAGAATTGGTCGACTTTTGTAAAGATAAACTTGCTAAATACAAACACCCCGATGAGGTCGAATTCAGGAAGGAACTGCCCATGAGCGCTGTGGGGAAGATTCTCCGAAAGGATCTGAAAGCAGAGGAGATGGGGAAAAGAGGGTAATCGGTGGCCGTGGTCTTCGGCTCCGCTCAGACACCGGGGCCGGGTTATCGGTGATCGGTGGAAGAGGGCACGGCACGCCGTGCCCGTACATGGATGAGGGGAATAATGATGGTGCCTGAAAAATATCGTGAGAAAGTGGTTGATTTTGAGGGGCTGTGCGAATTAATCAAGCCCGGGAGCAGGATTTTTCTCTCAAGCGGTCCGGCTACGCCGCTTAAATGGGTCACTGATATGCTCAAGAGTTCTCATTATAATCTCCAGGATCTTGAGATCATTCAATTGATCACTGTTGGCGGGTATCTCTCCAATGAAGAGCAGAATTCCAAGTACCGGCTAAAAACATTTTTTGCCGGGGAGAGTGTTACGCGCCAGATTCACCAGGGCGCGGTCGATTTTATTCCGGCCCATATTGTGGAAATTCCCCTGATCTTTGCCTCGGGCGCTGTTGGGGTTGATGTGGCGATTGTCCAGACCAGCCCCCCTGATGAAAAGGGTTTTCTTAATCTCGGGGTGGTTATGGATGTTGCCGATATCGTTATAAAAGATACTCCTCTTGTTATCGCGGAAATTAATCCTAATATGCCCGTAACTAACGGCGCAACGTCCATTCATATGGACCAGGTCAATTATCTTTTTGAGAGTGATCTTCCTATTTACGAACAAAAATCTAAAGAATATGATGAGATTATTGATAAAATCGGATGGCATGTATCAAACCTTATAGATGACGGTTCTACTGTTTCACTGCACATTGGGCGGACGTATGATGCTGTTGCCTCGCACCTGAAGACCAGCAAGGGGCTCAGGATCTATACCAATGTTATATCGGACTGGATTATTGATCTTGTTGAATCCGGATCTTTGAGCATTGACCGGGGCATTAATAATATTGGTCCCGTAACTACCAGTTACTGCATTGGAACAAAGAAACTCTACTCTTATATCGATGGGAATCCTTTTTTTGATTTTGTTCCCCTGCTGCGGCTGGCAAACCAGCCTACAGTGATGCGTTTCCCCAAAATGGTCAGTATTATGAATGTGAGCAAGGTTGATATCGCTGCCGACAGGGTTGCGTATCTTTCCGGTGATGATCAGCTTACGGGGTATGAGAGTAAACTCAGTTTTGCCATGAGTACGGCTTTTTCCAGGGGAGGGAAAGCGATTGTTACGCTCAGGTCCGTCGATCTGAACGGGAACAGTAATATTGTTGTGGCCCATGACGATAAGAAAGAACGGGTCCGGTCGACTCTGGGGATAACCCGCTATGTGGTTACGGAGTATGGCGTTGCCAATATTTTCGGGAAGAGTATCCGGGAGCGTGCCCTGGCCATGATCGATATTGCCCATCCCGATCACCGGGGACGGCTTCTTGAGGAAGCAAAACAACAGGGGTATATTTATCATGACCAGATCTATGTAATTGAGAATGCCATCAATTACCCTTTTTCTCTTGAAACAGTAAAGAGCTTTAAGGATGGCCTGGAAATTAAATTTCGTCCTATTAAACCATCTGATGAAGATATGATGCGGCACCTTTTTTACCAGTTCTCTGATGAGGCAAAGTATCTTCGTTATTTTGTCCGGGTCCGGGCAATGCCCCATAAGAAAATGCAGCAATATGTTAATATTGATTATGATAAAGTGCTCTCCCTGGTTGGCGTTGTGGAACGCAAAGGGAATGAACATATTATAGCGGAAGGGCGCTATGCCTTTGATTCCGAGGATAACAGCTATG
This sequence comes from bacterium, assembly GCA_024224995.1. The sequence continues at coordinate 23,951 of JAAENB010000574.1, forward strand.
AAATGGCTTTTATTGTAAATGAGCGATACGGCGGAAAAGGGATTGCTGCGTTCCTGTTTGGGTACCTGGTGAAAATCGCGCAGGAGCGGGGTATTGAGCGATTGACTGCCAGTGTCCTGGCTGAGAACCGGAAAATGAGACATGTTTTCGATAAGTCGGAAATTGAACCAAAGATCGTTAACAGGGGCAGAGAGATCTATTATCGATTTGATATATAAAGGCAGTTAAAGGAGGTTTGTTATGTTGGGACGGAGGATTAAGGACTACCTGGATGCCAATGATATCCGCTATATTTATATCATGCACTCTCCCGCGTATACAGCCCAGGGAATAGCGCATACTGCTCATATTTCCGGTAAGGAAATCGCGAAATCGGTTATTCTTAAGATCGACGGAACGTTTTTTATGGCTGTTGTTCCCGCGAATAATAAAGTGAATATATATCTTTTAAAAGATATATATTCGGCTGAGAGCGTTGAACTTGCTTCTGAAGATGAATTCAAAGATAAATTTCCTGATTGTGAAATTGGGGCAATGCCTCCTTTTGGGAACCTCTATGATATGGACGTTATCGTTTGCAGAGAGTTGACCGAAGATAAAGAGATAGCTTTTAACGCCGGAACTCATACTGAGCTTATTAAAATGGATTACCGGGATTTTCAACACCTGGTAAAGCCGCGGATTGTTGATTTCGCGTCGTAAGAGAAAAAGGTACAAAAGAGGTACAAGGGGCAAGGTATATGATAAAGAAAGTACTTAATAAAGTATCGATGATTTTTACGGACGAAGGGTTCCTGGCAAGCAACGGTGTCCTGGTTGAGGACGATGTTCGTCTTGTCATAGACAGCGCCGAAGGGAAGGTTCTGGAGTCTGTATACCCGGAAACGGTCGAAGTTTTACTTAATTCTCATCATCACCTTGATCATATCAGCGGAAATGACCTGTTTGTTAACGCTAAAATTATGGCTCATCCAATAGAGCGGGAGGCCATGAAAAATCCCGAAAAGACGTCCGCCAGTTTCGGCTGGAAAGAACTCATGGAGCCCGAGAAACTCAGTTTTGTGGATCAGCTTCAGGGAAGCGACAACCGGAATTTAAAACCCTGGAATGTTGATGAAGACCTTCATGACGGCCAGGTGATTGATTGCGGGAGTACAAAGATCCGGGTTGTGCTTACGCCAGGCCACACCGGCGGGCATTGTTCATTTTATTTTCCCGAAGAAGAGTTTATTTTTATCGGCGATATTTGTCTCTCCAAAGTGGGGCCCTGGTATGGAGACCCCGATACTGATGTTGATGACTTTATCCGGTCCGTGGATAAAATTATAGAACTCAAGCCAAAGATGCTGGCCACCAGCCATATTCCGGACCTTTTAATTGACGGAACCGACGATATAAAAGGCATTCTTACGGAATATAAAGAGCGGGTATATAGTAGAGAGAAGAGGATCCTTGATTTTCTTCATACTCATACCGCGAATATCAATGAGATCTCGGAAAAAAAATTAATATACCGGGTGCATCCTTCCACGTTTGTGGAATTCTGGGAAAAAAGCATGGTCAAGAAACATCTCCATCGGCTTTTGGATGCGGGTAAAATTGAGAAACTTGACGACGGGCGATATTGTGCCAATGAACGTGAGAGTATGAGCGAAGAGATCTTTTTTTGAGACTCTTATAAAGAGCTCTGAGGTCTTTGTTTTGGACTCTTATAAAGAGTCTTGGGTTTTTAAAAGAGGTCTTTTGCACTTGACAGAAACGTTTATGGATTATTTTTTGTTTCCAGGTTTAATATATAGCATACTATGGAGACAACAATGTCCGATGACAGAATATTTGATACACTTGAAGATTTTATCGCTGAAATGAAAAATATCGGGGTTAGCAAGATTGCCTTTGCCCAGGTAAACGAGAGAAGGGCGGAGCCTTTGGACTCCGAAGTGGCGGTTATACTGGTTGTTAAACTTGAGCTGCTGGCTTATAAAGACGCGGTTTTATATAAATATATCGCAAAAGATCCGGACCTGGATTCAATATATAATAGTTTAATAGAAGAAAACTTTGAAGTAACAAAACGAAGCCGGAATATTTCTTAATTGCCCCCGGAGTTTTTTGAGCTCTATAAAAGAGCTCTGAGGTCTTTTCTCTCCGAAAGAGCTCCTATAAAGAGCTCTGAGGTCGTAACCCCGCAAAAAACGGCTTTTTTTGAAAAAAATTCAATTTTTGGCAAAAAAAGTCAAAAAAAATTTCATCAAAAGGCTTCCCCGTTCGTCCTATATATAAGGGCCTAAAAAATATTTCAA
>JAAENB010000575.1 GCA_024224995.1 bacterium
ACTTTTAAAAGTTCGGAGTTCCGCCTTCCGGTGGTTACGGCTCGCACTTCCGACCCGTAACCGCCTGAAGGCGGATCTTCGAACTGTAATCCGATAAATGAAGGATGCCTAAACACTCATGAAAAATCGGGTTTTTCATGAGTGTCATGAAAATGCAAAAAATCGGAGTCTGAGAAGTTGTTATCACAGCAGAAAATAAAAAAACCCGGTTTTTATCTGAATGTAAAAGAAGATTGCAGGAAAATTGAACAAGCAGCACAAAAATTCTTGTGTTAAAAATAATTTCATGCTAACAGAATTATAAAAGATGCTCACAGTGCAAAATTAACAAAATTGACGGTTGAAAGGAGAATGGTTAATGAAGCAGGATAACAAGATTATCACAATAACTCTCACACTGATAATCGGAATAGTTCTACAGGCGGTCTTTATGTTTTATGAATGTGACAAGCAGAACACCCCTAACAAGGTGGTTGCCGATTTTGCCAAAGCATATTACAAGTTTGACAAATCAGCAATGTCAGACCTGATCTGTGAAGAACAGAGAGTTGTTGATGATGTTGATGTTATTGACAGATATGTCTATAATGCTGCCTCTGAGGCAACCAGCCTGGGATATGGCATGTTTTACATGAAAAACAAACTTTATGATATAAGAACCAATACCATCAGCAAAGATGGTACCAAAGTTCAGATCAGACTGACCTGTAAAAGAAAGCCTCCCTTGCGGTCATTTTTTACCCGTGAAGATTACGTGGCTGTTGATGAAACAGTTGATGTTGTTAAGGATAAGAAAGACGGCAAATGGAAAGTCTGCGGGAGCCTCTTTTCATTACATGGAGAATAATTCCTCAGAACAAGGATTAAAACATATTCGTGAACGGGCACGAGAAATTGTTTTTTGCTCTCCGCATCCTGATTTTTATAAAGATTTTTCCTGGGCAAAGAATTTATCAGGGAAATTTTTTGAAACTGATCCCGTTATTGTCCAGTTGCGGGAATATGTGGCAGAAAAACTGGAAGATGATTTCGGGCACGGCCTGAAACACGCAACTAAGGTAACGCTGGATGCCGGCGCATTGATGATTATTGAACTCTGTGATTTTAAAGCGCATCCGTTTAAACAGGAACCGGGAAAAGGCAGGCGCACAGAGTATTTAAAAAAAGAGTATTCAAAAAAAACCTTAACTTTGGAAGAACTTGCTTTAATGCAGGGGATAAAAGAACTGAACCGCAGAGTTATGATTGTCCAGTGCGCCGGCCTTCTCCATGATATAAAGAGAAAAGAGAAGTATCACGCCATTGCCGGTGCTTCATCATCCAGGGAAATACTCAATGATTATCCTCTCTCAGCAAATGAAGTGGAAGAAATCTGTTTGGCAATAAGAAATCATGAAGCTTTTAAGAGCACTGTTAAAATTAATGTCCGTGAGGGTCTTCTTGTTTCTGACTGTCTTTATGATGCAGACAAATTCCGATGGGGACCTGATAATTTCTCAGATACCATATGGGATATGGTAGCGTTTTTTAAAACCCCTCTTTCAAAATTTATGGAGTATTATCCAAAAGGAATGGAAAAGATTGCTGAAATCAAGCACACATTCCGCTCCGATACAGGTAAAAAATACGGCCCTCAGTTCATTGATATTGGTCTTGCCATTGGCGATGAGCTTTATAATGTAATAAAGACTGAGTTTGCCCATTTGTTATAATCCTTCTGCAAAAACAGGGAAACCTCAAGCACATCACTTTGCAAATTAAGAATCTAATACATCATCTTCATGCCAGTGTGTAATTATATCAAATGAGCGCAACCTTTTTAAGCAGCAATGAAGCAGACTGCATCCCATAAAAGAGGAATACCAGGCAGGGCTTGGCAATGAATAACTTGTTGAATTTCCTGTTGTATTTATACAGACTGCTTTTTTGGAACAGGAAAAGCTTTTGCTGACATGCTCAGTGCAGAAATCACTATAAATCACAATGGGTTAAAATACGAATAACAAATAAATCCCAATGATCGAAATCCAATATCCAATATCTTCCTTTCATAAAAAAGAAAATTTGGAATTTGGAATATTAAAATTACGGATGCTGATCGGCATTTGAATATTGGAATTTGAATATTGGAATTTATTTGGAATTTGTATTTTGAATATTGAGATTTAAAATCAGATCCTATTTTGATTTGAATATACAAAACTGGGAAACACGAAAAATTTTATGTTTTTCGTATTTTTCACGGTTTTATTTTAATAAATGTTTTCATATTTTGTTTTTTTATGATAATAAGGAGTAATAATGGAATTGGAAAAAGTTAAACAATTGGAATCAAAACTTCGGGAAATGCTCGAACTTAGCGAGAAAGCCGAAGACAAAAATGAACAGCAGGCTCAGTCCAATGTCAGGTATGTTATTCGCCGCAGAAAAGGCGAGAAAGACAAGCGGATTAACCTTGGTTAAGAATTCCGGATAAATAATTTCACTGCGTGTCAGTCGGAGATATATTTAAGGTATAATATTTTATCACTCCGGCCCTTGTAAAATTAATTATCTGAAAATCTTCACCTGTTAAATTGCCTGCGTATAACAAGGCAGTTTCAAATATAACTTAGCAATATCAAAGGAGGTGCAAAGCTTGCTTTGCCGGAAAACAAAGCCTGCTTTACAGGATAAACAGCGCCTTGGCGCATTCAACGTAACGCATTGTTTTTGGTGATGATTTTTTAAAAAAGTACTTAAAAAATAATAAAAAAAATATCAAGGAGGGGTTACAATGAGACTTATGACGCGTTCCGATTTCGACGGTCTTGCATGTGCGGTTTTGCTGGTGGAAAAAGGAATCGTAGATAGGTACAAGTTTGTCCACCCCAAGGACATTCAGGACGGAGTGGTAGAGGTAACTGACCAGGATGTGCTGGCTAATGTTCCATATGTTCCGGGATGTGGACTCTGGTTTGATCACCACATAAGCGAGAGCGAACGCCTGGAACTCGGGAAACTCAAGTTCAACGGAGCCTGCCGCCCTGCGATGAGCGCTGCCCAGGTGATATGGGACTTCTACGGGGGGGAGGAAACTTTTGGAAAACATTTTCTGCCGTTGCTGGACGCTGTGAATAAAAGTGATACAGCTAATCTGACGCGTGAGGAAATCCTGAACCCGGAAGGATGGATTCTGCTCTCATTTATTATGGACCCCAGGACAGGTCTTGGACGGTTCAGCGACTACCAAATCAGTAATTACCAACTGATGGAGGATATGATCCAGTATTGCCGGACAAAGACTGTGGATGAAATTTTACAGATTTCAGATGTTCAGGAACGAACAAAGCGGTATTCTGAGCAGCAGAAATCTTTTCAGGATATGTTGGAGCGGTGTTGCGAAATTCGTGATAATGTGATAATCACGAATTTGATTAATGAGGAAACCATTTACAGTGGAAACCGTTTCCTTGTCTATGCCCTGTTTCCTGATCAGAATATTGAACTCCGGGTAATGTGGGGAAGGAACAAACAGAACGTTGTCTTTACCTGTGGTCACAGCATTCTGAACCGTACCAGCAAAACAAATGTCGGCAACCTTATGCTTGAATACGGCGGCGGAGGGCACGAGAAAGTGGGGACATGCCAAGTTCCGTCCGGTGACTGGGAACGGCTCCTGGGTGAAATTGTCGAACGCATGCGGAAAGACGGGTGATAAAGCAGGAATTGCCTTCAGGCAGGGACCGCAAACAGTGAAAAGAATAAGGAGATTTCAATGAGACTTTTGACGCGTTCTGATTTTGATGGTTTGGTAAGTGCGGTATTGCTGGTGGAAAAAGGAGTCGTAGATAAATACAAATTTGTCCACCCTAAGGATGTTCAGGACGGAGAGGTAGAAGTAACAAGCCAGGATGTACTCGCTAATATCCCGTTTGTCCAAGGATGCGGACTTTGGTTTGACCACCATGCCAGCGAGAGCGAGCGTCTTGAAATTGACAAACTGAAATTCGAGGGAGACTGTCGCCCCGCGCCAAGCGCTGCCCAGGTAATATGGGACTATTACGGCGGCGAGAAAACTTTCGGAAAACTTCTTCTGCCTTTGATGGATGCAGTTAATAAAAGCGATTCAGGAAATCTGACAAGTGAAGAGATAACAAATCCCAAAGCATGGATTCTGCTGTCATTTATTATGGACCCCAGGACAGGACTGGGTCGGTTCAGGGATTACCGAATCAGCAATTACCAGCTTATGGAGGATATGATCCAGTATTGCCGGACAAAAACTGCGGATGAAATTTTGCAGATTCCTGATGTTCAGGAAAGGGTGAAACGCTATTTGGAGCAGCAGGAATCTTTTAAAGATATGCTGCAAAAATGTTGTGAGGCCAGGGGGAATGTAGTTATAACCAACCTGCTGAATGAAGAGACAATTTACAGCGGGAACCGTTTTCTTGTTTATGCCCTGTTTCCTGACCAGAATATTGAAATTCGTGTAATGTGGGGAAAAAACAAGCAGAATGTTGTTTTCACCTGCGGCCACAGCATCGTGAACCGCACAAGCAAAACAGATGTGGGAAAACTGATGCTTGAATATGATGGCGGAGGCCACGAGAAAGTCGGCACATGCCAGGTTCCTACTGAAAAATGGGAGCAGAGTCTTGGTGAAATTGTCGGGCGCATGCAGAGTGAGAAGTGAGAAGTGAAAGAAGTGAGAAGTGGGAAGTGAGAAGTGAAAGAAGTGAGAAGTGAGAGATTTTGAATACTCCTTATTTCTCACTTCTCACTTCTCACTTCTCACTTCTCACTTCTTTCAACCTGTCAATAATTCCTGGAAAATCCGCCAAAATCTTTTCCACTTCATCAACATTATAGGCCAGGACATGTTCACGTAAATTATTGCTGTAATCAATAAGAGGCTGAATTCTGTACTCCTTGGCCATTCCCCTGAGTTGTCCGGCAAAATCTTCAACATCATCCATTATCAGGATATCATTTATATCCTTCCATATGGGCATAAACGAAGTTTCCATTGCCATAATTATTTGAGGGCATATGAACTTTTGTTTCTTCTGAAACTGCTTCTGACTGCTGTTCCTTAACCGGATTTTCTGCTGCTTTCGTATAAGGCAAAAATCTTTTCAGTTCTGATATTAACTGCGTTTTATTGACCGGTTTTCCTAAATATCCGTCAAACAGAGTTCTGATCTTTTTTTCTTCCTCTCTTGTTATGGAACCGGCTAAGGCAATCACAGGAATATCCTTATATTTCTCATCATTTTTTATGTATTGTGTTACTTCATAACCGTCTTTGTCCGGCATTTTCAAATCCATCAGTATTACATCAGGATTTTCGATTTTCAGCATATCCAGGAATATATCACCGCTGTTTGCCTCTGTTACTGTAATATATGTATGCTCCAAATGTTTTTTTACCAACTCAATGTTATACTCAGTATCATCAACTGCCATAATCTCCGAGGGTTTGAATTCAACAGGTATTTCAGATGATTCATAAAAAATATCAGCAAGCTCTGTTTTTCCAACAACTTGAACCTGGGAAAAAAGGACTTTGAATTTGCTCCCCCGGCCAACTTCACTTTCAACAGATATCTTGCCATTCATCATTTCAACAAGCCTTTTGGTTATTGACAGTCCCAGGCCCGTTCCTTCATATTCCCTGTCTGCCTTGCCGTCCTGCTGCCGGAAACTCTCAAAAATCACTTTTTGCTGATCACCGGGAATCCCGATTCCTGTGTCCTCAACTTCAAAAATAACAGAAATCTTGTTCCCGGCTTTGTCATCACAATAAACAGACACTTTGACATATCCTTGGGATGTGAATTTGACAGCATTGCTGATCAGGTTGACTAAAATCTGCCTGATCCTGATTTCGTCTGACATTAATATGCCTGGTATGTTTGTGTGCAGATTTAATTCCAGACCTTTTTCAGTTGCTTTCTGTAAAAATGCCTGTCCTGCTTCATTCACTGACAGTTCAACATCAACAGGCTCTGACCGTATTTGCATTCTGCCTGTCTCTATTTTCGACAAATGGGAACTGACAAGTTAAAACCCACCTTATCCCTACAACGACACTTATATTGTAGCGAAGTTGCAGGATTTTGTCAAACTTTCTGATTTTGCTGTATTTGTTTATAATAATTTGATATGCATGGCTCTCAAAAATTATAAGGAGGCCATACTGTATGTTACCGGAAT
>JAAENB010000576.1 GCA_024224995.1 bacterium
AATTACTGCGGAAATGGACATTTTAAAAATCTTCCTCATATCCTGAAAGCACTCGTACATATGGCGGGGAGGATACACATGAACTCTCTTCCAATCGGGACCCTTTTCTTCATCACAGCGTTGATAGCGAATACGATAAAACATGGTAACGGGAATTTCTTTCTCAATCATAACGCGTTTCATAAGCAAAACGATCAAACGGGAACGGGATTTACCCAGCAGCCGGCAGGCGGCTTCAAGTTCAACCAATAGATCGCGGTCAATATTTATGGTAGTATCAATGTTCATAATTCACTCCGTGTTTAAAGTTTGAGGTTTTAAAATTTGAAACTTTTTTTAAGCCCTTATTAATAGGACGAATGGGAAGGCTTTTTCATGAAAGGAAATGCGGATTTTTTTTATTTTTTTGAAAAAAAAAGCAAAAATCCGGAGAAATCAATAAAAAACGAGCTTTTACTCATAAAAAAAGATTGACCGGACGGTTTTTTCCTTGACGTTTCAGACCTTTTGTCCTATAAATTATGGAATATTAAAAACTGTATCTTTTATATAGAGCGGGGGTGGGGGATCCTCGAGCTGTATAAACAATTATATACACAAAAGTATTTGGAGGCAGACACGCATGAAAAAAAGAAAAAACTTCTCCTCGTTTTTATTAATAATTCTATTTATTCTAATTTTCGGCATAGCTTCTTTTGCCGAAGACGGGCTCTATACCGCAGTAACCAGCGACGGAGTCACCTTAAAATTAAAGCGCTACCGGCCGGGTCCGGCATCGGCCTATAACGAAGGACGCCAGCCTATTTTACTTTTTCCCGGGATAGGAGCGAATATCAACGAACTAAATTGCCATACTCCTGAGGAAAGAAAAGAGGATTATGCCGATATGACCCTGCCCGAGCCAATCGCGGACTGGGCCGCAGGAGATATTCATATTCAGGAAGACCCAATGAAATACTATAACCTGACCCATTATCTCTGGTTAAAAGGCTATGATGTATGGCTGGCCAATTACCGGGGGATAGGCCGCGGAGAATTTAAGAGCGATAAAGGAAGCAAGTATACAAACCTGGATATATGGATCATAATCGACGGAACCGCCTGTATCGACAGGGTTATAGAAATCACCGGTCAGTCCCCTGTTATAGGGGGCCATAGTACAGGCGGGCTAATGGCATATGCCTATCTCCAGGGAGTCTATTTCACAGAGGAAGTGACCCTGGATGATACCTATATACCAAAAGTGGCATCCGATCCCGTACTGGCAGCGGAGCGGAACGGCAGCATCAAGGGATATATCGGAATTGATCCGGCCGGGGTACCACCCATGCCCGGAGTAATACACGATCTCCTGAATCTTTATACGCCCTGGCTTATACTGGGTACCCCCATGCACATGGATCTCGATACCATCGTAGGAGATGTGCTGTCACCAATGCTCTCAACATCCGGGGTCATCTGCCTGGCAGATATGGTTTACGGCACCATGGGCAAACTGGATGAATTGGGGCAGGATTATCCCTATTGGAATATAGCGGGAGCTTTTAACAACTTCGAAGTTGCAAATACCCATCCCTATGTAGAGGATTTTTATGCCCGGTACGCTTTATCCAGTATGTATTCCCGGGCTTTTTCCCAGTATTGCGACTGGACCTTTCGGGACTGCGCGCGGGAACACTGGAAGAACGGCGAGGAAAATAAATACCAGATCAAACCGCCGGCAGCAGACCGGGAAAATGGTGATATGTATTGTTATGATCTCAATATGTATAAAATGACGGTACCGGCAATTTGCATCTTTTCGGAAAATCCTTCATTGGTAGATACACAGAGAATGGTAAAGGATCTTATGGAAGGAAAGACCGCTCATGAGTATGATGAATGGTATGAGATCCCCAATACGGGCCATGTTGATGTGCCCGTGGGATATGACGCACCCAATGTGGTCTATCCCAGGATCGGGGCCTGGCTGGACAAAGTGTGTCCAATAAATTCCGGAACCGGGGGAAATGGAACCGGTGATGATACGTGCGGTTCACCGCTTGAAGGCTGCGGCACAGCTGCGCAGGCATGGGGCGGCCATTCCGGGAACAGGCCGGTTTTACCGGGACTCATGAGTCTCCTGGTTATGATGATGATTCCTTTATCCATGATTTTTTTGAGGAAGCGTATTTTGAGAAAGAGTATAAAGAGATAAAAGCGGTACGCGTTCCCCCGTTAGCCGGGGGAACAGTTACCGCGTTAAAAAATTATTTTTCGTTTTGGATATATATGACAGAGAACTCCGGCCATGGTTTCGGCAATGGCAGGTTTTTTTTGAGCTCGTTTCATGTAGAAATCAACAAGCCCGGGATGATTGAAAATGCCCTGAATCAGGTAACCGGCCATATATTCTTTCCATTTTAACTCTTTTTTCCAGAGCTTCTCGTAGCAGGCAGCTGCGTTCCTGCCTTCTTTTACTTCCGCGATAATAGCCTGCGAAGCAAATTCACCGGTCCTGAGCGCGTAATAAATACCCTCGCCCGTAAGGGCGTCAATGAAACTGCCCGCGTCACCCGTAAGGAGAACATTGTTAACGGCGCGGCGGGAAGGGAATGAGCCATTTGTAAGAGGATAGCCCATCAAAGAGTCTTTAACCATTTTCGCGTTTTTAAGCTTTTCCCTGGTATAGGGATTTTCGTTAATAAACCGGTTAAAGAGACCCTTAATTCCGGGAGAAGGAGTATACCGGTTATATATTATTACTCCCACGTTAGCTCTCCCCCCCTTGACGGGAAAGACCCATCCGTAACCCGGAAGTACATATTTATCGAAGTGGAGGTTGATGCTGGTGTCGAGCCCCGTAACATTTTCAAAGTAGGCCCTAACGGAAAAAGCCCGGTACTTTGGGATATTATTATACAGGGAAAGGTTCCGGGCAATGGGGGAATAGGCACCGTCAGCGGCAATAATATATTTCCCGTAATACTCTGTTTTTTTGTTGCCCTGCTTAACGGAAACTCCAATGGGCTTATTATTGTTGTCAAAGACGAGCCCTTTAACCGTACTGCTGTCCATAAATTCGACACCCGGAAGATTGGCAATAGTATCAACCATAAGAGCATCAAATTCCTTACGGGGAAATATAATACCGTAATCACGGCTCCCGTCGATGCTGGGGAATTTGCTTCTTGCCAGGTGCCCGGCCGGAGAGCTGATATTCAGATAGTTTACTTTTGTATTTCCGCATGCTTCTACTTTTTCAAGCATTCCCATTCGATCAATTACATCCAGGGCGGCAGGGGCTACACCATCACCGCATATTTTTTCCCTGGGAAATGTTGCTTTATCGAGAAGAAGAACACGGAGTCCCGCCTGTGTCAGGAAGAACGCTGAAGCGCAGCCTGCGGGCCCGGCACCGGAAATTATTACATCGTATTTTTTTTTATCATTCATTTTATTTTTCCTTATATTTTGTCAAAGAATATTTTTAGACTTTTTAAACAATTCCTGTAATTTTTCCAGTCCATCCATATAGGCTTCAATGTCAACTGATTTGCAATATTTAGAATATTCGGCTATTTTTGTTTTTCGGCTTTTCCAATCCAGGGTCAATTCATTGATAATATCGGATTTTAATATTATATCAATTAATTCATCTGTTTTATCATTATATTTACCACTAAAGAGTTCTTTATAATCCAGTATTTTTTTTTCAATAGCCAGGGTGAATATGCTGGAATCAAAATCTCCCTGGCTTGCTTCCCGTTCCCATGTTGCCATGTCATTATCTATTCGGCACATATATTGAGCTTCCCAGAGTATTTTCCTTAGAATACTCAGGTCATCCATGTTAAAATTATCGGAGCACATCAGGTTAACAGTAGCAAAGATCATACAGTTTACATTATGTGAGATATATAATTCATGCTCATTGATATTTATCAATTGGGGATATTCATGGATGAGGAGTGAATACCTGATACAATTTAAAAATTGTACAATATCAAAATGCAAAATATCCGCGAAATCGTTATACCGGGGAAAGCTTTTTACGTAATTATTAAAGGCTTCCCACGTTTCGAGATAGGTTGTAAACCATTCCCTGTCTTCGGGCTTGATTTTAGCCAGGTCGTCATCATTTTTGTTTAATGCATTGGCGAGCATTATATTTGTTAAGGATTTATCCTTTTTTGTATCGATTATATCATCAATATAGACATCCCACATAATAAAAAGATGATTCGCGTTTATCGTTTTCATTTTTAATTCCGGGTTCACGCAGGGAAGCGTGACATAACTAAGGCCACGATGCATAAAAACTTCCAGCCCTTCACGGTTCCTGAAACCTCCAAGGGCTTTATATTTATCAATTGCGGTAATAACTCTTTGATCCAGGGAAACTTTTGTTTTGCTCATAATTTTTTTTTCCTTGTAGAGAGATTATTTTAAGAATTAAACATTTTATATCGTTTATGTCTATAAAAAGCAAAGTTTTTTTATGTTTAAAAGCGATAAATTGGAATAAAGAGTTATAAATAACGGGCAAAATAGCGATAAAATAAATAAGGCATGGTATGGTCATGCAAAGAAGACTTGAAGAGTGTGTGATGAAACTATTTAACTTAAATGAAAAGAAAAAAACAAGCTTGAGAAAGAAGATGATATTCTATTTCCTGCTTATTGCAATAGCAAATGTTTTTGTTGCCGGAGAATTTGTCTGGGAGATTAAAAGCAAGGGGTACCGGGACGCGGTAGTGAGCGAAGTAAACCAGATAAAAGAAGGGAAAGCAGCGCCCGAGCATATCTATGTAATTCTCGACAACCTGGCACAAAAATTCGTAATAATGATCTTTATTCTCATAATCGTATCGGCAGTAGTACTGTTCCTGTTTGTTATTCAAATAGCGTCTCCGATCCAGTATATGATTAACCAGGCCAAAAAAATGTCCGAAGGGGATTTGAGTATCCGGGTGGAAATAAAGTCCAAGGATGAGATGGCGGTTCTGGGCAAGGTTATCAACGACCTGTCCATAAACCTGCAGGAAGTGGTGGCGCAGCTGGAACGGATGGTTTTTAACCTGGAAAGAGCTGTGATACTGCACCGGAGCAATTTAAAGCAATTCCCAAATATCCGGTCCTATTTTGATGAAGAGTCAGAAATGCTGGAGACCATATTGAAGGAATTCAGGCTGCTGAAGGATGCCTATATACTGTTTACAATAGACAGCCTCATGAAGAATGTTAGTGACGAGTAAGAAAATATATGGAACACTGGACATTAATACCAATCGGCGCCTGCATCGCTACATTTGCCTCACTTATCGGGATAGGGGGAGGCCTGCTCTGGGCACCTTACCTGATACTGGTGGAAGGAATGCAGCCTCAAGAAGCCGTAATATTTTCATTTATGATACAGTTTGTGGGAATGGGCTCCGCAACCTTTACAAATATACGAAATAAAACAATATACTGGAAATTGGCAGTACGGCTCCTGCCTTTTATTGCTATTGGGCTTATTCTGGGAGCGGTTATAAACCAGGTAATAACTACAGAACCGCAATACCTGGAAATGGGATTGGGGGTAGTCAGTATTATTGTGTCTCTCTTTTTCGCGTTCCAGACCGAACGCTACGATATGCACATGACCGAAGACAGGGAAATCAAGCCCCCCCTATGGCTGCAGGGCCAGAGCTCTTTATTCGGGACAATATCCGGTATTTTTTCTATCGGCATAGGTGATTTTTTAATCCCCGTAATGCGGAGTAAGCTAAAGATACCAATGCCCAACGCAGTGGGAACAAGTCTTTTTTTGAATTTTGCCCTGGCTTTTATGGGAGCGATTTTTCATTTTGTATTAAGTTCACATACATTTTCCGCAGGCAGAATGGAATTGTTGATATTCAGCTGGGTAGGGGTCATTATTGGAGGCCAGATCGGGCCGAAACTATCAACAATAATAGGGGATAACAGGCTAAAAGAAATGTTCGTTTTCGCACTGTTATTAATCGGAATTCATTTAATATATCACTCCATGCGGTAACACCTCATTATTAACACTATATATGAGCATAATATGTCGGTTTGTTCAATATAATTCAATCAAAACTTGACTTTGCAGGGAAATCTTAGTATTTTAGTATTCAATAAACGGGGGACGCGGCGCTCCCGCGCCGCAAAGGAGAGGGGGGTTAAGGGGGCGGAGCCCCCTTAACCCCCCTCTCCTTTGCGCAGCGGAAGCTGCGCTTAAAATTACGATAATATTACATAGAATTTACTGGACAAATTTACTATAGATCATTCACTTGGGACTAATTTCCCTGAACATAAATTGGATATTGGAGAACAATGATGAGTATACAGCTAAATGAAAACGCGGAATATGATGTTGTAGGAATTGGATCGGCATTGCTCGATTTTATAATAGAAGTGGAGGATTCGGTACTCAAGGAGCTGGGTTTGAATAAAGGCGAGATGCATCTGATTGATGCCGAAAGAAGCAAAGAGATCCTTGATTATTTGAAGAGTTTTCCCATGATCGTATCACCGGGAGGAAGTTCGGCAAATACCCTGGCAGGTATTTCCAACCTGGGCGGTAAGGGAATTTTCCTGGGAAAAGTCGGAAATGACAATCACGGAGATATTTATATACGGGAAACGGAAAAAGCCGGAGTAAAGACAGTCATTGGGAAAGATGAAAGCGCGTCAGGACACGCCATCACCTTTATTACTCCTGACTCGGAAAGGACATTCGCCACTCACCTGGGAGCGGCATTAACATTTAACGAGAGTGACGTTTCGGAAGAAGCAATAAAAGGCAGTAAGATATTACACCTGGAAGGGTATCTTTTTGAGCCGCCGGTACTGAACCAGGCATGCATGAAAGCAATGAAGATAGCCCATGAGAAGGGATTACTAATCTCCATAGATCTTTCCGACCCAGGCCTTATTGGCCGGATATCCGGAACCTTTAAAGAAGTGGTCCGGGATTACGCGGATATAATTTTCGTCAATGAAGAAGAAGCAAAGGCGTTTACCGGGAAGGAAGAAGAGAATGCCCTGGATGAGCTGGCAGCACAATGCACCGTGGCAGTGGTAAAACTTGGGTCCCACGGCAGTCTTATTAAAACCGAAGGAGAAACAACCAGGATTCCCATTTATGAAACAAATGTAGTAAATACAAACGGAGCCGGAGACATGTATGCCTCAGGTGTACTCTACGGTCTGGCATCAGGATTCCCCATAGAAAAATGCGGAAAACTGGGAAGCTACGCGTCATCACTGGTCGTAGGCCAGGTAGAAGCACGGCTGTCCGAAAAAGTCGATATAAATAAAATATAACAAAATGGACCGGTACCGGCCAACGCACAGGAAGTACAATAAATGGAAAATAATTCACAAGCAACAGAGCGTATTTTTATAGACGCAGGTGTTGAGAATATCAACATAAAACGATATAAAACAGCGGGAAATGAACTAATCGATTCTATCCGCATACCAAACAACGATGAAATAGGAAAACTCTTTGAAGAGCACGGGCTCATGACCGTGTTGAATACACCAGGAGAAGAGAAAGAAATATATATAACCGGGAAGGTCGCGGAAATAATCCGGAAAATAATAGGACGGGGGGAAGTTATTATCCCTTCAGCAGCAATCTGGTCTGCCGCGAAGTACTATATCAACAAAGAAGAAAACAAAGCCCTGGAAACGATGGGAATCATTGACCTGTCGGCATCGGGCTATATGATAATAGCGATCGATAAAGACGAAGTATTTCACGACGACGGCCTCATTGTAAATCCGAAATGCGGAGCCGGGTCCGGAGTAAACCTCAGCAGGATACTTCAAAAGCTCGACATGTCCAGGGGGGAGGTTGATTCATTTCTGAATGAATACCTCGGAGAAAAGGGCATGGAAAAGCGGGCAGAAACCCCGGTACGGGCAGACCGCTGCGGAGTGTTCAGCTCATCAGCAACAATCTCGGACAAAAACCAGGGGATTCCCCTTGATTACGCGATGGCCGTAACCATGAAGTCGGAAGTCATGAAATCGTGCAGCAAAGTACCCCAGAAATTAGATAAGATCTATTTAACCGGAGGGGTTTTTAAATGGCAGTATGCCAGGGATTGCGCGGCCGATTTTTTAAAACCCCGGGGAGTAAAAGAGATTGTTTATGATGAAGAACAATCAATGAACATCACGGGAATGAAATACCTGGCGGAAAAACTGGGCGGCTCCTTTAGAAAACAGGACGAAAGAAAACTGCGAAAACCGGAAACCCTTATTGAGCTGCCGGCGTTTAAAGCAATAAAAAGCGAATATATGAAAAAAAATCTGTATACCAGGTTTCCGGAACCGGGAATTGCCGATGAATTTCCCCGGGAGTACGCGGAGAAGCCCGTAAGCATCGCCCTTGATATAGGCTCAACAATGGCAAAGATGGTTGTGGTAGATTTTCATACGGGAACCCTTCTTTTTAAGAACTCTTATAATAATCATGGCGATACTATTGACACAATAAAATACATATTCGGAGATCTTAAAAAGAGCGGCATCAGCACCTTAAAGATACAGAATATAGGTCTCACCGGAAGCGGCAGATACCAGGTGCAAAAAGCCCTGAAAGAAATATATCCCCACCTGGCAGACCGTATTTTTGTACTGGTAGAAAATTACGCGCACGCCCGGGGCGCGATACAATATGTAAAAGAGCGGATCGGGGCACTAAAGGCAGCCGGAGAAAAGGATGTAAACGAAGATTTTTGTCTGCTTGTAGATATTGGGGGAGAAGATACCAAGGTATCGGTTATTTCCCTGGAAAAAGAAGAGCTTTTCGACAATGCCATGAATGTAAAATGTTCGGCAGGAACCGGAAGTCTCATGGATACATTAAAATCATTGTTCGGTATAGAGGATGTCGCCGATGCCTATGAGCAGGCATATGAAGCGGAAAAGTCTTACCGGATCAATGCCACGTGCGCGGTCTTTCTTATGGAGAACGCCAGGAAGATGCAAGCCGAAGGATACAGCAAAGGAGAGATCCTGGCCTCCTGTACCCACGCGATAGTAGAGAACATGGCGCGAACCCTGTGGGACCAGGTCGACTTTCCGTCCAATACCGTAACCCTGCTGCACGGGCAAACCATGTTAAGTGATCCCTTACCCCTGGCAGTTACCCAGCGGATACAGGAATACACCGCGTCAAGCACCTATTGTGTAGTACCGCCTTTTCCGGGACACCGGGCCTGTCTTGGTCTAACCAAAACAATGGCTGAAATGAAATTACCGGAGATAGAAACCGAATGCCGGCTGGATGATTTTATTGAGCAGGAATACACAAAAAAGATGTTCACCTGTCATGGCGCAGCCTGCGGCGACAAAAGCGCCACCTGCGCCAGGAGCCTTCTTCGTTCGGATAGTGGTGGAAGGAAACTTTCATTAAAACTGGGCGGCTGTACAGCCATAAACGAGATGGAGGCTCAAAAACAGAAAGATGAGTTATATAAAGCGCCGGAAACCTATAAAGAGATCTGGAAATATATAGACAACAAGCTGCCGAAACGGGACGATGAAAAGAGGCTGGTAATACCCAGGAGTTTTGCCGTGTCGGAACAGGCATTTTTTATAGGACGGCTGCTGGAAAAGATCGGGCTGCCGGTCCACATCGACAATGTGCAGGAGCAGGATGTAATGGACGGCCAGCCCTGGTTTCCTATTGATACCTGCGCGCCGAATATTGGAGCAACGGGCCAGTTTTTACGGCTGGCGCGGGAAGAGAAGGGGCTGATCCTGGTACCCCAGATCGATTTTCTCCCTTCCGACGGTATTGGCCTGGGAAGGACCTGTACCACCAACCAGGGAGGTCCCCTTATTGCCATGCATTTCGCGGAAAAGGAATATCCCGAAGCCCGGTTTAAGCTCTTTAACATGAGTATGGATAAGGACGACCCCGTATACCTGGCGGATCAAATCTATGATGAACTGCAGGAAGTTTTTGAGTATTATTCAGTAGCGGTTTCGAAAGAAGAGCTGGTAGGGGCAATAGAAAGCGCCGGAGAAGAGAACCGGGTATTGAAAGAAGATATCGCGAATCAAGCTGCTGATTATATAGAGGAGGCAATCAGCAAAAAATTGAATGTTTCCGTGGTCACGGGCCGGGAGTATATTTTAAATCCCGGGATTTACGACAGCCATATTGGAAAGCTCCTGCGGGACAAAGGCGTGGTGGCAATACCATCGTACGTGTTTGAGACCCATCTCGACAAACGTTTTGCCTATATGTATTGGAGAAATCCTCATGATATATTGACCAAGATAAATGCCATAACCAATAAAGAATTCCATACGGTAATAAAAAATCCCCGCTTAAAGGAACTGGTAAAGAAGATAGAGACAGGATCAGCGGGAAGCCTGCTTTCGGTTATCACCGTATCGACCTTCAGATGCGGACCGGACACGGTAACCCTTCCTACAATAAATGAACTGGCAAAGGATTTTCCATCGCTCTTGATCCAGTCGGACGCTATGATCGCAGAACTGGCGCACCTGGAAAACAGGGTAAATACACACCTGAACCAGCTGGAAAAACAGCTCCATCTCGAGCTGTCCCAGGAAGAGCAGATCGATTTTGATATAGAGTTATTAAACGAGTTTACCCTGGACGCTTTAAATCATGACAATGACGTGTTGTATTTTCCAACCCTGGACGATAACCGTATAATAACGGCAGTATTCAAAGCCATGGGAGTAACGGTCGTTGATAATTATGATGACGCCACCTATGACCTTGAAGCAAAAGCAAAGATGGGACGGAAGCATGTGGGGGATTCGGTATGTGTACCCCTGGCAGCTGTTCATACGGATATGCTTAATGCCATAGAAGATTTTGTAGAAAGAAAAAAGGCCGATGATCCCCTGGTGCGGGGAAAGAACCGGGTAGTATTGTTTATGCACGGCGGGGACGGGCCATGCAGGTTAGGGCAATATATTGACCAATATAAACTCTCTTTTTACCACATCTTTGGGCTGCCTGAGAGCAAGGTAAAGCCCTCAAAAATGGGGCAGCCCCCGGTGAAAATACTGCAAAACCTGTCCAGCAGTCTTCTTGGGCAGGATGATTATACCGCGGAAGTGGATCAATGGGTCGGTTTCCAGGCATACCAGGGAATTGTTGTGCAGGGCTTATTTCATTCTGTTTATATAAAGGCAGCGTCACTCTGTACCGGTTATGAGGAGTTCATGGAAATGCAGCAGGATTACTGGAAACTGAAAGAGGAAGTCTATTATATCATTGAAAATAAAGTAAAACCGGGCAAAGTCGCAGGAGCGGTTGTTGGTACAATTGGAAAGATATTTCCAAAACTCGCGGGACCGGCCCAGTTTGTAGGATACGGGATTTACAAGAATAATGGTTTTAGAAAGGTGTTTCGAAAATTCAGCAAGAAATGGGTAATACCCCGCAGGCATAAATCCACGGAAAATGACCGGGTTCGGATACATGTGGATGGAGAATTGTATATGCGGGTAGCTCAATTAAACGAGATATTAAAGACCATTATTGATTCAATCGGGTATAATTCATTTGACCTGGCTTATTCGCCAATATGGGTATTCTTTGAAAATATCCTTGAGGCCAGGATACTGGTAGCCCAAAAAGATATTGATATGTCCGCTAAATCCATTGAAGCTTCAAATGATGAAGCTGAAAAGAAACAGCTTGCGGACCTTATTCAAGAACGGAAAGATATTATCGTAGAGACCGAAAAGAGTATATTTAATTTCAGGAACAGGCTGGCACGGCCAATGTATAAGGCAGCTGGCCTGGATATGCCTCATGCCATGAAAAAAGTTTTTGCCGCAGCAAGGGCGGTTATTCCAACCTTTAAGCCCTTTGGCGAGCTTGTGCCTTATTCCGGGGAAACAGTCCTTAATTTACAGGATGGGGTGGATGTGGTCTTTAATGTAGCTCCCGAAGGATGTATGGTTTCATCAATGGGACAAACACTTACTCCAAAGATCATGGACGAAGGCAATAAAGGGAAAGGCAAGAAGGATAACTCCATTGTTCAGAATCTTTCTTCGAATGAAGGGGAAATTGAAGAGGAAATTTTGCAGCTGGCACTCTTAAAAGTAATGGGACCGGAGCGATATTATAGAAACAGTTAAAAGGGGCAAGGGAGACAGGTGCAAGTAACACGGTAAAAGGGACAAGAGGGATTTATCGCAAGGGCGGGCTTCCGGCTTGTACCTTTTACCTGTCTTCTTCTTCTGTAAAAAACCGGGCAAGGTTTTCCAGGGCTTTTTTGTAGGTTTCTTCAAACGAGACTTTGGATTTATAACCGGCGGCATTTTTATGGCCGCCGCCGTTGTTTTCCATGGCAATAGCCGCCACATCATAATCTCCCTTGGTACGCATACTCACTTTAATTGGACCATCTATATCCTGTTTTACCAGTACGCTAACCACAACCCCTTTTACCGTAAGGGGAAGATTGATGGAAGGCTCTCCTTCGGAAAAGGAGGCCCTGCTTTTTTTGAGCATTTCCGGAGTAAGTTTCATCGCAATAAGCTTGCCGCCATGAAAGACTTCCATGGTTGAGAGAATGAGGCCTCGAAGGGCAAAACTCGACAGGGAATTGTTTTCATAGAGTTGTTCGTAAATGTAAAAGGGATTGGCACCCATTTCAACACACCGGGAGGCTATTTGGTAGGTTTCGGGCGTGGTTTTGGGATACCTGAATGATCCCGTATCAAAAAGCATTCCCATGTATATGGCTTGAGCTGATTTAAAAGTAATATCCTGTTTATAATGGCGGATGATGCCGTACATTATTTCACTGGCAGAGGAGGCATCGGCTTTGATGAAATTATGTTCAACTTTGTCACCGCCTCCTTCGTGGTGGTCAATAATAAAGACTTCTTTAATTTTATCTTTTAAAAGATGATAGGCCGCCCCAATGTTGTCGAAGTCGTTTGTGTCCAGGACAAATTGGGCGTATTCGTTAATGTCATCGGGAAGTTTAAAGTTTGGGGTGAGAAGGTTCATTTCATTGTCTATGTCTACAAATTCAAGCGTGTCCGGAGTGGGATCGGAGTTAATAATAATGGATGTTTTTCCCAGGTTGTCCAGCAGCTCTTTAAAAGCAATTTCGGCACCGATCCCATCGGCGTCGGGACTTTCATGAGTGGATATGATAAACTTGTCATATCGCGATAGGAAATCATCCAGCTTTGTAAAACCTCTGTGCATAACCCCGCCGTTTTTTAAGATAGCTCTATCCCTCTCATTTATATACTGCAACAAATAATACGTCAAGCATAATACAATTTATTGTTTTTCCCCACTCTCTTCGTGAGCAGTGTAGGTTTCTGTTAATATTGTATGGAGCCTGGTGAATGTTTCTTTATCGTTAAGGTTAAAATAGTCGAGAACGTCTTCATCAACGGTTTCAAACCGGTATCGTTTGTTCTCTATTTCAACACAAATATCTGCCAGGTAAACAATATAGATCAGCTGTTTCAGGTTTTCCGGAGCCATGTGAGGGCGGTGGTGAAACTCAATTGTTTTTACCAGGTTTTCATTAAATTTCCATTTTTGGCAGATAAGAGCTCCAAGAGAGCTATGACTTAAACCAAGACTTATCTCTTCCAGAAGGTTTGAATCGGGCAGATCTTTGAATCCGGCGATTTCTTTTAAATTTTTTATTAGATCCGGATTAACCGATATCATCACAATCCTTCCAATGTCGGCAAGGAGCGCGGAAAGATAGGCGAATTCACTGTATTTGGTCCGCTTGAGCTGCATTGCTATTTTCTGGGCATAGAAGGCGCGTTTGTAGGATGTCTGCCACAGGTGCTGGTATTTTTTATAGCGGTCGTCAATAATCCGGTGAACCCCGGTGGCAATGAGAAGGGTATTTATTCCTTTTATACCGATTTTCATTACTGCTTCTTCTATTGAGTCGACTTTTTTGATCGACATATACCCGGCAGAATTTGCCAGTTTCAGGATAGAGGCAGTAAGACCGGGATCACGGTATATACTGTCGGCAATTTCTTTAATGGTAACTTCCGGGTTGTTGCATCGTTTCTGTATCTCAATAATATTCGCGGGAAAAGCCGGAATATTTTCTATTTCTTTTAATATTTCTTCAGTGATCTGAATCTTCAGTTCCGGTTCACCCATGACCTTGGGAATCGTGAGCATTGCAATGGTGAGATCATTTTTTTTGTATATTTTAAAGGCTTCGGGAGTGAGCCCCGAGTTCTTAAGAAGCATCATTGCCATAATAATACCCAGTCCTGCTCCTTCCGAGTCATCAAGAACATCATCAAAGGCGTCTGAAATGTCGGTATATTTGAAGGCTTTTGCCACCCTGGCGTTGATTTTGGTCAATTCGGCATCAACAATGGGAATGTTATTAATAACACTGATGTGTATATGCTTTTCGGACGTTTTAAACGAGGCCCGTACTACAAGTTTGGAATTGTCCAGTTTTTCAAAAATTTCCGAATTCTCTGTCTGGTAAGTCTCTTCTTTGAAGGTTTCCATCCCTTTCCGGTAATCTTCGGTCTTGTCAATATCCATTCCTTTAAGCTTGAAATAGAGTCTTTTAATATTTGCCTTTATCGCGTTATTGATCAGCTCCTTTACTACAGTGAGGATCGTTTCTTTGTAATAAAGGATATCGAATTTTTCCAGGTATCGATGTACGATTTTGATTATAGCAGCTTCTACTTCCGGGGAAAAAAGATTAAACTGGATGAAAAAATCTTCACCTGTTTCTATCGCGCTTTTAAAATCAGAAATACTAGCTGTAAACTTTTCATTACTATTCTCCAAAATAGTATTCTCCTTCTCTATTTACCACATTTTAGAACCCTTCTCCAAATAACACATTTTAACGGGTTATTATAAATAATCAAGCCTTTTTATGTTAAATTATTTTGATTAGTGCGGGAGCAGTTTATTTTTTAGGTGCGCTTGGGAATTAGTCCTGTCTTTCCTCCACCTATGTGAAAATACGTCCTGTATTGCACATAGGCGTCGCCATCGTGGCTCCTGTTCCGGAAAGACAGGACTAATTCCCTGATATTTTTTAAAAACCTAAAAATTTAAACTGCGTCCGATTAGCGTTTACTTTTATTATAAACGATTCCCTCTATAAAGGTGCTTATCGCAAAATAAACCTGGTTTTCTCCGTAGCTGTTAAAACCCCTGGCAAAGCCTATGCTGGCGGTAAAGGGCATTACGTATCCCAGGGTAAGGTTGATGTTCAGTTCCACACCGGCGCTCAGTTTAAAATCTTTAAATTCGGGATATCCGTCCCATACATTTCCGTATTCAACAAAGAAATCGAGCCAGAGGTCGTTGAACATAAAAGGGATCATACCCGGGGCCGCGTCGGTCTGTACCAGGGGGAGGCTGTATTCTGCGGTGAGGGATGCTGTCCGGGTCGCGTATATCGTACCTGCCGGGTAGCCCCTGAGCCCCCAGCTGTCTTCACCTGAGGCGGGAGCGCCTGTTTCTCCCCTGGTGAAACGGCCCAGGGTATAGGGCGCGGAGAGTGTTTCCGGATTGTTAAAACAGATCCCTCCTCGCAGCCGGAGCATAAGAACATTGTTGTCAAAGATCCCGGGCAGGTATTCCGCATAGGCTGCCCGTAATTTGTAGAATGCCGCATCGGAACCGAGCCATTCCTGGTACATATCACCAACAATTAAAAAGCTTCTGCCGTTTTCCGGACCAACTGAATAGGGGTATTTCCTGGCATTGCTGATATAATAATATGCCTGGAGCCGCGCAAGATTGATCTCCTGGAAGGTCATTATATTATACAGGGGATTGGTATGGTTGATATCGGTTGACGCGTACGCTACGGGGTAGAAGCGGTGAATATAATTTCGCTCAAATAAATAGGATAATTGTACGATTTGTTGATAGTCATATTTCAGGAACTTGAATGCCAGGCTTGTGTATCCCCCCCGTTTGAGCTCCCTGGCGAAATAAGCTGCCGTATTGTTCCAGGGAAATTCATCATCTCCAAAAAAGAGATGGTTATCCAGGTAACCGATAGTAATGTCCGGGTAGAGACCGTAATAGGTATAACTTATGTCTACGCTGGCTCTTTTTTGGACCGGGTAGGCGTAAAGATAGAGCATATACAGATGCTGATACAGGGTATCGGTTCCAGCGGTCACTATTCCAACGGGAAAATCATATTGAGCGGGTGCGTATTCTTCCGAGGCAATGAGAGGCAAAAACGCCGAAGGAAGAATGGAATTCCAGGGAGAATAATCACTTGAACGAACCGCGTCTTTTGCCGGAGAACCGGGGTTTCCGGGCCGTGAAAAGAATTCCGGTTCAAGGGGACCCGGCAATGATATTTCTCCTTCCTGTATGGGAACCGGATATTTGATAGTGGCTACCCGGTGCCCACGGCCCTGGTAAGATGAAAATACTATAGTGTCGCCTGATGGGGATATGTCAGGGGAAAAAGCTCCTCCAAGGAGGTTGGTTATCTGGGATACACTGTTTGTGTCCAGGTTATACTCATAAATATTGTATATTCCCGCAGCATCGGATGAAAAAACAATCTTTCTGCCGCCGGGATGCCAGGCCGGGGTGATATTGTTGTACCGGTTATTGGTGAGCCTGGTGAAAGCCCTGGTTGCCGGGTCCAGGAGAACGAGATCATTGTTGCCTTTAGAGTCCTTGATCGTAAAAACGATTTTTTTCCCCGATGGGGAAAACCGGGCATAAGCAAGCTGGACCGGGGTGGAATCAATGATTTTGTCCTGCTTTTTAAAATTCTTATCCGAGATAATAAGAGAGTAATTGTCCCGGTCATTTTGAATAAATACGGCTGCTTTCCCGTCCCCGGATATGTCGATATAATCCGCCCGGAGCTTTTCACTTAACTGGTCATAGGAGTCTGTATAGGTAAAAACGTCCCGGAATAAAGAATAAGAACGGTAATACTCAATATCCGACAGGAAGAGTGTTCCTTCCGGAGATTCGGAAATACTCCCGGGTGAGCGAACACTGCATAATTCCTTTTTTTCTCCGTTTCCGGGATCATATTGAACAAGAGTATCATCATGTTTATTGCTCATTGCGATATAATATATGGAATTCCCGTCCCTGGCAAAACGGGGGAGCAGGGAGTCATTTTCTTCAGCAGAGAGAAATTTCTGTTTGGTAAGGCCGTTTTTTTTAATACGCTCTGCCTCTCCGGTATATTTTTTAGTAATGTGCTCTTCCCATTCTTTCCAGAGTTCATCAAATGATTTGTTATAAACGTCCCGGGCATTGGTGTTTACCAGGTAGGGGATAATATTGTCCCCGTTTTCATGGAAAACCTTTGCGAAACTGTTATCGCCATATTTTTTTTCAATAAATTGAATAAAAAGCCCTCCGTATAAATAAGGGACTTTTCCCCTGGGCCATTCACGCGGTGCGCGGGCAGAGGCAATGCTGAGAGGTTTGAATCTTCCCGAAAGTACTTCAGTACGAACTATCATATTCGCGTAGCTGCTGTTATTCCTTCCAAAGCTGTGTCCTTTTGATTCATAGTGAACCGCGCTTCCTTCCAGCATCCATGTTGGTATAAACAGGTTCGGGAAGCAGACTCTGCCAAGAGTATACCTGGATAGTGCCGGAACCCCGCTGATTATATCGGAATTGAGGGTGTGTGTATATTCATGGGTAAATATCTGTTCAAGCCATTTGTCGTAATTATGAAGGGCTGTGTGGGGCTCGGGCCGTTTAATATATATCTGAATCCTGTTGTATGGAAATGGCAGTGCAAAACCATTGGCTGAGTACATATTATCAATAAGTACAACATCCGTTCGTAAATAAGGTTCCCAGCCAACCTGGGCGGACATTTTTTTATGGACCTTTTCCGATATTACGGAAAGCCGCACGGCAAGAGGTTCCAGCCCCTGGTGATAATGTATCCAAAAGTGTTCTGTTTTGATCGATTTCCATTCAAGGGAGGGATCAAATTTGGGAATTTCTATGGATGTTTGCGCCCATAGATGAGCAGTTCCAAAAATAAGAACGAAAAAAAGAACAAATCGCATTGTATGAGAACTCCTTTTGGTTTTATTTATCATGTTAAATTACAAAAAAACGGGTATTACGTCTACAGAAAATTAGTATTTCTCTAATAAAGAGCGAGTATATTTAATATGATTTTCGGTTGACAACTCTTTTTATAATTTTATAAAAAGTAATTGATTCAAAACCCATACATGGTAGAATAATCGCACTTCGTTGAACTTCAGAGGAGGTGTGCCTTGTACGCAGAAGGCATATCCATGATGATTTTTGATTTGAGAGCATGTGTTCCGGTTTTACGGGGAGGAATTCGATGGGAAAAGACAGTAGTTTTCCAAGTTTAAATGTAAAAAAAGCAGAAGGTTGTCGAGCCAATGGAAAACCATACCGACTTATGGTCGTTGAAGACAGGGAATTTCAACGCAAACAAATTGTACAGATATTTGAGTCCGAGGGCTATGAGGTTGTGGCAACAGCCTCAAACGGTAGAGAAGCTCTGGACAGAATTGACAAAGTTGAAGGTAATGTCGATCTTTTGACAACAAATCTCGATATGCCTGTCCTGGACGGCTATGCGATGATGTATGAATTAAAAGAAAAGTCGAAAAAACCGTTGATTGTTTTTATTAGCGATGAGACTACCAAGGGAGTAATGCAGGATTTGATTTCCATGGGGATCGCGGGTTTTATTCTAAAACCAATCAATAGAAGATTGATCTTAGAAAAAGTTAAGCAGGCTCTTATCAAAGGCGCACAATAAGAATATATGGGATTATTTATTTTGGAGACTACAGACCATGACAGATAATTTGGATTCAGCAGCGAATTCTCTTGCAGAACAGACCAAGAAGATAGATTTTGCCCTTTTTTATACCCATGGCGATATGGACAAGGCAAAGGAAATGGTGGCTGGATCATATAAAGATGTATTTGCGATAAAAGCCAATATCTCCACATCATCCATCTATGGAGCCTTCCTGCTTTTTTTTAATCATAATTTTTGTGCCAGTCCCCATGTGTTAGCTATCATAAGTACTTCTTTTAAAGTGGGCGATCTTAAGACAACGGTACCCTGGCGGCAATATGAAATGGAAATTGCGGATCTGGTGAAAGAGGGCGATCATGATGCTGTTCTTGGCAAGCAGCTGCAAGAGGGGTTAACCTCCTATTTTTCTATCCAGTTTGATGAAGAACATGCTGCCAATGAACTGCAGTCCCTGCTGCAGCGGGGAGATGACATTGGTGTTGGCCACCTGTTCCAGAGGTTTATTGAATCCAAGATCGGTTTCCAGAATGTTAGTGTAAGCGTTGATTCCGATGAGATCAGTTCAATTGATATGGAATTTCTTTCAAAGACCAGTGAAAAAGTGAATCCACGTGATTTGCCGTCTCAGAAAGCGAAAGATGAAGAAAAAAAGAAGATGAAAAAGATAGAAAAAATGGAAGGAGAAGGGGAGGAAGAGGAAGATCCTTTAGACAGTAAAACAGTAAAGCTTATCCTCATGGGAAGTCTTATTTTGTCGCCCATCAGGGGAAAGGATATAAGTAAAATAATTGCAGGCGATAAAGTAAAAATTAAGATTGTTGATGAAAATCCCAAGGCTATTTCCGTGGCAAAAGCTTTTGATGCTTATGATGATGGGGAGATTGGGCCTATTGGCGGCAGGGTCATTTCTATTAAAATGAGAGGAGACGGCGGGTATTCCATTGTGGTCATTATCGCGAAAGGAATATTTGTTAAAATAGAAGAGGATGAAGGCAATATTAAGGTTTTGATGGACACTGCTTCTTCTGTTAAGCCGGAGAAAGAAACCGCGTCTACGGTAAGTGTCCCTTTTCTTATTCTCCTGGTTGTTATATTTGTTATTCTTATCGCAATGATAATATTTTTTCTGAAAAGCTAATTTCAGGCTGGCCGTATTGGGATTCTCCGTGATGCCAGGCTGTCTTTTACTTCTTTGATTGAAATTTCCCTGAAATGAAATATCGACGCCGCAAGAACTGCATCGGCCTTTCCTTTTGTTAAGCCATCATACATATGTTCAATAGTTCCCACTCCCCCGGACGCGATGACCGGGATCTCCACTGCTTCGGATATTTTCCTGGTAAGTTCAATATCATACCCGATCTTTGTTCCGTCCCGGTCCATACTGGTCAGGAGTAACTCTCCGGCCCCCAGTTCTTCAGATCGTATTGCCCATTCTATGGCATCGAGCTCTGTTGGGGTTCTTCCGCCGTGGAGGTAGACGGTCCAGCTTCCTTTATCGTTCCGTTTCGCGTCTATAGCCACGAGTATACACTGAGACCCGAACCGCATGGCCGAGTCCCTGATTATTTCGGGATTTTGTACCGCGGCCGTATTGATTGAAACCTTGTCCGCGCCGTTTTCCAGTATCATGCGCACGTCATCCACTGTCCTGATCCCTCCGCCCACGGTAAATGGAATGTGGACTGTCTCTGCTACGTTCTTTACCATTTCCAGTATAATATCTCTTTTGTCCGATGAGGCTGTGATATCAAGAAAAACAAGCTCATCCGCTCCTTCCTGGTCGTAGAATTTTCCGTTTTCAACAGGGTCTCCCGCGTCTACCAGGTTCACAAAATTGACTCCTTTTACAACTCGTCCGTCATTCACGTCAAGACAGGGGATTATTCGTTTCGCAAGCATAGTTTTCCTCTTTTAAGAAACTTAATTTTGCTTGTGCGCGGGCCTTGAAGTAGTATGGGCTCTTTGGATTGCTCCGGAACTCGCTCCGCTCAAACAGTCCTCACAACCCAAAGAGCCCATACTACTTCAAGGCCGGATGCAGCTCGCAATGCTA
>JAAENB010000577.1 GCA_024224995.1 bacterium
AGAAATCCCTATTGTTGGTATGGATACGGATTTTACAATATACGCAAAAGCTTCCAAAGCCGGTATGGTGGACAGCGGTATTGTAAGCAGACGCTTCCGTATGGGGTATGTTTTTACATCGGCACCGGTGTTTCAACTTGCCTATCAGCAAAATATTCTTAAATCCTCCGATCCCGTTGTAGCAGAAATTGTTAACAAAACCAGGAATCTTTCCAATGGCGGTACTTTTACTCTCTCTGGTATGTTATTTTGCAGTGAAGAAGCACATGCTTATTTTATGTATAATCCAGGGTTAACTATAACTACCGCAACTTCGGGAGCTGAAATTCTTGTTGAAATATTTGAATATAATCTAAGTAGTAATACTGATAATGATCATCTTTTTTCTCATAAGCCGCTTGCGAGGTATTCCAGCCCGCTGCAGTTGTATGATAAAAATGGCAGCGGTTTTATTTTTATGAACAATAATATATATGGAACCAAATACGTGATAAAGGCAACAGCCAGGAAAGATGGTTGCAGAGACAGTACCTCAACTACTACTTTTCAAGTCTATGGAGTTTACGCCCCATAGTTATTTATATTGTCAGATTCTGACATCTTCTGTCAGAATTTGACAGCAGCTGTTTCTTGAAAGCGACGTGACGTCACGTCGCTTTCAGAAAGAATCTTCGGCTGATTCTCTCCGGAACTCACATAGAAACAGGACCGGTTTCCGGGGGATGCTGCCCGGGGTTTGTTCCTTGAAAGCGACGTGACGTCACGTCGCTTTCAGAAAGAATCTTCGGCTGATTCTCTCCGAACCTACACAGAAACTTGAACATTTTTTAAAAAAACACCCTTTCCCGCAACTCTGGCACGAAACATGCATAATAAATATGTATATAATATCACTTTGAGATTAATTAGATTAATGAGGTTAGTAATTATGAAAAAATTTTATACGGATTTTGTACCCGGATTTTTTTGGAAATCCATCTACGCGGTTATGGCACTCTGTTTTGTCTTTCCTGCAGTCGGTTGTGAGGAAGGGTTAAAAGACGGGTGGAGCAAAACAATAAACGCGCCAAAGTTTACCACAGACAACCCGGCAATGGTAGTTAATGTTGGCGGTACGCTTACGAGTAAGTGTGATATTGATGCTGTTATTTACTCAACCGATGATGAAGCGGATATTTATTACTCCCTTGACGGAGGTTCAACCTGGGCATTATATCTCATGCCTATTCCAATAACGGGAAACGGTTCGGAATTACATATCATTGCCTACGTGAATGATGAAAAACACGGGGAAAGTGACCGGACTGAGGCTGCCTTCGCGATCAATTATAACCGGGATGATGATCCTTCTGATCCCGCAGATCCCTTTGTTCTCCTGAACCAGGTTGCTCCGCCGGAATTGGGAGTCGATAACCCGATTGATACAAGCTACAGCAACGGGACCATTAGCTGCCTGCTTGATATGAATATTGTAATGTCTACATTAACCGAAGGCGCGGTTATTTATTATTCTTTTGACGCAGGCGACACCAAGACCTGGTGGCGGTATCTTGAAAAATTCCCCATTGCGGGAGACGGTAAAGATGTTACCATTTACGCGAAGGCCGAGAAAACAGGTATGACCGATAGTGAGATTTCGAGCAGGCGGTTCCAGGTTGCTTACGCGCGGGTTGCCGCGCCGGTGATGGAAGTTGTTTATCAGCAAATTTTATCGAAAGAATCTGCTTATTATTGGCTAATTCCGGGAGAGACTGTAACCAAAACCAGGACACTTTCCAATGGAGAGTCTTTTGATCTATCGATATTTTTTGCTCAAACTTTAACTAATTACAATGGTACCAACAAAGTGTTTAATTATTATTGTACTGAAGAATGGCATCTATATCGAGCTTCTAGCGTTCCATATTTAAGAATAACATCATCAACTCCGGGAGCTGAGATCTTTTTTGAATATTGTGAATATGATTTGAGCGACAGAACAGATAATGCTCATCTTTTTACTAATCGGGCGCTTACCCGGTATTTCCATGAATTACAGTTGCCTGATATAAATGGTAGTTATGCAGACGGCGATGTAAACGATAAGGCTCAATATGGAACCAAATACGTGGTAACGGCAATAGCCAAAAAGGAAGGAATGAGTGACAGCAGCACAACAGTCATTGTTCAAGTCCATGGTCGTGGTAGCGA
>JAAENB010000578.1 GCA_024224995.1 bacterium
AAATCAAAAAATCGCTTAAGGATTTTTTGATTTTAACCCGGAATCCAGTGGATTCCGGGTTAAAATGGGAAAATCCCCCGTGATTTTCCCATTTTCCCCGGAATGACGGCTGGGATAATACGTTTTTTCCGAGTCCCTAAATTCATCAAATAAAGTCTCTCCCATGCTTTTTTTCTGAAAACCCATGTAATCATTGTATTCTCCTTGTTTAAGCCGTTTTTGCCGGATATGCTTCTATTTGGGTTCAATTCTGTTAAGAAGCTTTTTTACATCCACCTCTTCCTGCAACCCCTCGAATAAATATTTTTCATACCCTTTTTCTTCTAAAAACAGCAAATGACTGTAAGAAACCGTGATATCGGGATGTCCCGGCACAGGAACCCTTTCATCTTTTAAATTGGTATAATTATTATCTAAAGTATATCGAACTTATCATTCTACACTGTTATTTTCAGCATGTTACAAGGCGCTTTTTTGACGAAATTAATGTAAGTTATTGAATATGCGTAAATTTATTTCCATCTCCCGGCGGCTGAAATTTTGCTTTATTTTCAGTTTTCTGTATGGTATATATATAATAGACATTATCGGAAATAAGAAAATGCTTGACAGATAACTGTTAAGACAGTATGATCGTTGCAATTGATTATTCAGCAGGTTTTCACAGTATCGGAATCTGAGAAAGCAGGCGGTATGCGGAACTCCGATCTGATTCG
>JAAENB010000579.1 GCA_024224995.1 bacterium
AACATGTCATCAAGAAAACCGAGCCCAAAACCGGCAAGGATTACCGCTTTTTGCGCTTCCCTGCCGTAGCGGACATAATTATGAGTCCGGGGATCAATATCATTCACTTTAACCAGGCTTCCGTCGGCATTAGCGGAAAGGCCAAGACCAATCCGGCCCGATGATATAAAAGAAGGAAGCTCGCAAATAATGTTCATGTCAACAGCAAGCCCTATTACCATAGCGCCAAAATTCAGGCCCGAGTCGCCCCCTACACCTGAACGATTAATATCAATATTAAACTGGGGAATGGTATATAAAAAGCTCAGAGAAACCTCGCTTAAATGCGGTTTGTCAGTACTTTTCGGTTTCTGTACCGGGTCCGCGGTTCTTCTCATTTTCAAGGTCATATCCCCGGAACCGCTGTCTGTTTCGCCAAATCCCCCGCTCCTGAGATGTCCTGTTTTCCCCAATCCAGCCATATTATAATAAACAGATGACCAGTCATTAACAATAGCAGTCATGGCGTTTCCCATGGAAATACCGGTGGCGGAAAAACCATAGGTATCGGCGAAATTGCTTGCGTAAACTCCACTGGTCATTACCAGCATTAATACCAAAACTTTTATTAACAGTACAATTCTTGAAAACATAATCTCTCCAATCTTCTCTTATTTTTTTATTTTTTTTATATTTTTTATTTATTTATATATATTCTCCGGGAAAAAGACCAAATCCGGAAAAACACTCTATTAGAGCACAACAAAACAGATCAATTGTTGATTTAAAACAAAAAAGGCGAACAGTTGCCTGTTCGCCTTTACATCGTTTATTTATTTACCTGGAATCCCCATTTATCAAAGATTGCGTCATAGTCCGCAGTACTGTTCTCAACATGGATAACATTAAACATATCACCCATAAGTCCCTCAAGACTCGACCATAGTGAAGCATCATCCCCGGTAACATGCTCTTCTCCCAGGAAGATATAAATTTCGTCGATAATTTCTTCCCAGCCGTATGACGGTATTGCGGCGTTATCCGCTATAAAAGTTACCAGTCCGTCATCATCGGTCATATCACCCATAAGCTGTGCCAGGAAATAGTAGTTATCGCCTGTATCATCTTTCGCAATATCATGGATCTGCGGCAGGTGCTGCTGCAGCCGATAGAGGAAATCGAAGGCCGCTATACTGTTTGCCTCATCCTCTTCCTGTCCCTGGTAGACCCACTGAGTACCGTCATAGTACGCCATAAGCTTGCCCAGAGTATAGAGAAGACCGGCAAGTTCTTCCTCTGAAAAGGAATTGTTTACCAGTACGGCATCCATCATATTTATAAGATTTTCCGTAATTGGATAGGCTCCTTTTTCCGTATTCAACAGATCGCCCATCATGCCAATAAGATCGTTAAAATCGGCCCAATCAACCTCATCAGTCTTATCATCGGGATACGCAGCCAGCCCCATGCCGGGATTATCATCATCAATCCTGTCGTGCCCAACCATTGCGTCTAAGGCTCCGTCCATTACGATGTCCGCTTTTCGTACACCCGTAAACTCGGAGTAATTCCCATAGGCGTCCGGGGTTCCCGATGCCGTGGCAAACATCCATCCCGGAAAGTCCATATCTTTATAATTGGTTTCATAGATCGAAGTTAATTCACCTTTGGTAAACTTAAATCCTCCCAGTAACTGCTCAAGATAAATATTCTTGCTTGTATCGGCCATGAGAACCTTAAAAAGATTGGTAAGTACCCGGGTAGACGGTTCACTGTCTCCATGATTTCCGGATTCAAAATTATTAACATTATATTTCGTAAGAAGAGAAAGTACCCCGTCACATCGTTTGGTGAGATCTCCGGTAAAGGGATCACTGTCAATAAGCAGGTTAACAGGGGTTCTAAGCTCTGCCGGCTGGTAATGCCGCATCTCATCCTCACTGCCATACCAGTCTAAGTCTGATGGTGTTTCGCTGTAAAACTCAGCAGCAGACATAAGGGCCGGATCTCCCGAATGTTCACCCAGGTTGCTTCCGTATACCCTGGTCTTCAACGTATTACGCG
Source organism: bacterium (assembly GCA_024224995.1). The sequence continues at coordinate 2,044 of JAAENB010000579.1, forward strand.
GATAGGTACCGGAATCTCTCTGGTAATAGGCAATGGGTTTAATCAGGGAAGATAATCCGTCACTAAAACTCGCAATTCCCCTGTTCAGTTTTCCGGTTCCCGTATATTCATGAAGCCCCGAAACAAGGGATATCATAATAGGGAGTACGGCATTTCTGTTATTCCAGGTTGTACTTCCCACAACAAGCTCTCGTGATCCAACGATCCGGTCGGTGATAGTATCATTGACGCGCTTCACATTTGGGCTCCTGGGGAATCCAAGACGATAGAGTCCGGGGAGGCAATGGCTTACGATTGAAGGATTACCCTGGCCGCAATCAAGAATTTCATCATAAATCTTCGCGTCATTCACCAGGTCACCGGTAATTGTACTTGATTTATCAGGATCAAGAAGACTTTCATAATACAGACCATCAGTATGAGAAACAACTTCCAGCCGGTAATCACCCGGTATATCCGAGGTTCCGGATTCGCCTGTTTTGGCCCAGACATGATTCTCGCCAAATTTCCTCAAACCGCCAAGTCCGGCAAAACCGTTAGTTTCGAAAACCTGGTAGACAACCCCAATGTCCATTACACCCAGATTGAGACTAAATGGGAGTTTAAATCCCAGAATATCTGCCACCATATCGTCGGTTATTTGCATCTTAATATACAAAGGCATAATAATAACCATCTTTTTCTCTGTCATGGTCCATTGAAAATTTCGGTAAAACGCCTCTTCAGGAGAAGCGCAGGCACGGATAGGATTATTCTCAACTACCAGCTCATTATAGGTTAACCTGTTGGCCGCCCCGTTACTGTCAGTTACTTCCGAAACAGCAAGGTTACCACTGCTGTTGTCGGGAATCAAAAATTTCTGAACAGCAGAAAAAGCGAAAATTTTTGTCTGGGTATAATGCGACATATAATAATCGCTCTGCCAGGTAGACCTATACCGGTTAAAACGCTGCGGCTTACCATTATATTCATTTGCCAAAGCTGAGGAATCAGTGTCATCCTCTCCATCTCCTTCTTCCGTCGGATACACATATCCCCTGTCATTCTCGTCATCCTTATTCACCAGGGCGTAAACCTTACCGTTTGGTCTCATGTATTTGTAATACGTTTTTCCGTCTAACGATACTGTTTCAGCATCAGGGTCTTCATAATAATAAGGCCCCTCACCGTTCATACAGGCCCGCACAACCACTCCCAGGGTCCAACTCGTGAGCTGGAGCTCATCACGGCCTATGGGATCATAAGGCCGGTATGTATTATTCCCCTGCCCTCCTTTTGTGGGAGTGGCATTCCCTCCTGTTGGAGTACCGGCATCACCGGCACAGGGGCCTGCCATACAGTTCATCATAGGATAATTCTGATCATAAAAGAAACGGTAGTCTATATCATCACCGTCTCCGTCATTGGCCGGGTTGGTATCATCATCTTCTACATCACCAAAACCGTTAACCTGATTACGGAAAAATTCCTTCCTTGATCTATAAATATGATGTCCCGAAAATGAATTAAACGAAAGGCCATACAATGCCATACCCATTTCTTTATGAGTCTTAATGCTGAAAAGACCGTCATTCAGACTAAGAAATCCCGAAGGGTCTCCATGCCCATGGTGATAATTGGGATTTGAATCGGTGCTAACCTCATTTGTATCTCCACCATCATACCAGCCCTGGTTCGCGGAAACATGAGTTAAAAAAACAATCGTTTCAAGATAAGAACTAGGCCATGCTTCACTGGTGGGAGTAGGCCAGCTCTCAGCGTAAGAAGAGGCTGCTGCTGTTCTGTCCCGTCCCCACTGGTCAACTTTCATCAGATCATAAATAGACTCTTCAATATGAGCCGTGTCGGGATTAAAACCGATTGCCTTTAAATATTTTACAAAAAGATCCATAGGGTATACCGGGTCTCCGGCTCCTGCGTCGATTATGGCATGAGGCCGGTCGGACCTGGCAATAAGCTGTAAAAACCCGGGAAGGAACTCCCGTAAAGTAGCGCCAAGCTCGGCGCTGGAATAAATATCAGTGCTGTTTTCACTGTACCGGGAATCACTCTCATAAACACTGCCGCCTTCGGTAAAATGATCTTCCAGGTTGCAAATAAGGTCTTTAAAAACACCGGCATTGTCCGGATCGGTAGGATCGAAAATTTTACCCAGGTCACCGATTATCCCGTGAAGAGCGTTTTTAGCTTCCTCATTCTTCACGATCTCTGATGTGGCAACCAGAATGGAATGAAGCCCTTTAACCATATTGCCGATACCCAGGTTCACATGATTCGTGTTAGCAGTATCTATCTCACCCGGTTCAAGGAGCCGTACAAAGTCCCCTCCACCGTCGATTTCAATCCACATGGGATAATCAGACTGAATTAACAGTTTCCCCAGAAGTTCGGACAATTCTTTAAAATCATCCCGAGAAATATTCAGTGCGTCAACAACATCCTCCATTAAATCCCGGTATGCTTCCCTGGTAAGTTCACCATCGGAATCAGTGGGATAGCTGCTGTACTTTTTAAAGGTATCCCAGAGGCTTCCAACAATTGTTGACACATCATCACCAACAGAAGCGCCGCTTGCGGACATACCGTCCAGAAGACTGTAAAAGCCGCCCATAGTATCGTAGTCATTATCATCATACAGAGAATCAAGGCCCGTCTTAACTTCGTGGCGGTTACTGGTATCCGTAAGAACCGCGAGCAATTCTCTTAGCTCTTTTAGAGAAGTTACCATAGGCCGGTCGGGGTGGTTGTTTATTTCGTTCATAACGGCTATCATAGTCTCATAGCCGTCGGGATTGTTGCCAATTGAATCAAGAAACTTATCTGAAGCTATGCCTCCGTCAACACTGTCCCAGAGCTCACCAAGGGCTCCGTATCCATCGAACATGTTAAAAAGGCTAAAGTCGGGGTCGGGTTTATTTTGCTGAAAAGTACCGATGTCACTGCTTGAACACGCGCTTACAAAGAAGGCCAATAAAAATAAAATAACCATCCATCGGTTTTTTTTAGGTCTTAACATTGCAGTCCTCCTTCTTTATGTATGTATGAAGCTTTAGTGCCTGTACCTGCCTAAGAAACCGTTCTCACTTCTTAAACATGTACTCCCATTTTTTTATATATCTTACTCCGGTATTCACTCTCTAAACACCAGTCAGGCGGGTTTAAAAAACTACTTGACCAACAGACATATGAGATATCTACTGGACAAAATAGACCGCCTAGACGGTTTTTGTTTTTATATAAATTACAAAAACCGAAAGAAAATGTCAACTACAAAAAGAACTGACTATTCAGTTTTTTTGTAAATACCTTAAAAATGTGTTTCATTATGTTCCAAACCATCAAAAATTTCGTTGAACAGATTCAAGTAAAATAAAAACTGGCTTTTATATAGAAGAAAACACACTTTTTCACACGTTAATACTAATATATTTGGAATTGCCTAAAGTGTCAATGCTCTAAAACAAAATTAATCCAGACAAATTTGTCTTAAACAAACAGACGTTTTATGTGTATATAAATGAACTTGTCTACAAACAGCATTAATGCTTACAAAGGATTGCAAACATCATCAGGAGCAATTCCTGTACTCTTCACAGGGGTGAAACAAGAATATTTTCACCCCTGTGAAGAGTACAGGAATTGCTCCCGGCTCACAAGCAGACTTTGCAATCAACACCCGATAAATTCCTTGACAATTTATCTTTTTTATATAATATTTATCAAATAAATAAAAAGACAGGACAGACGATGAAAAAAGGAGAACGCAGAAAAGAACACATTCTTGAGTGCGCCCAGACCGTATTCGCAGAAAAAGGCTACTATGAGACACAGGTCTCGGACATTGTGAAGGTAGCAAAAATAGCAAAAGGAACCATTTACCAATACTTCAAAAACAAAGAAGACGTCTTTCTCAGCCTGCTTAACATATACCTTGACGCATGGGCACAAGAAATGACCCTGGATATAAAGGATTTCGTTGGCGGCGGCCCGGCAATTGACTATGCCAAAGCTTTTGCCAGCCAACGGGTGGGCAAGTCTCTTGCTTACTTCGACAGGGACCACGAACGCTGCAAGATTGTTCTCAGGATGGGCCCCGGCCTTAATGCCTCAATTGAATCAGCTATCAAACTGTTTGAAGAACAGGTCACCAAAGTCATATCGCACGATATTGAACTGGCCAAAAGACAGGGCCATATTGATAAGAATATCGATGTGGAACTGGCATGCACTGCCCTGGTGGGAAGTATTCTTAGAATAAGCTACCAGTATTTTGTCCTGAAAGAAGCCGGGTACCAGAGCCTGGATTTGCAGACTCTTACCAGTGAATGTACCAAACTGGTAGAAAACACCCTGGGCATGGGGCATCAAAGATAGGGCTCTTATAAAGAGCTCTGAGACGGTGACCCCGGAAGGAGCGGTTTCCGGCCAGGGAACTCCAAAAAAGCACACTCTACACACTCTACAAAAGAGCTCTGAGGTCTTACCCCCCGGAGGAGCGGTTTCCGGCCGGAGTTCCCCTGAAACAACACAATCTTAGGAACAAACACCAAAAAACCCGGTAGATAAACAGCTTTATCTTCAAGAAAGAGCTCAAGAGACATAATCAGGGGAATAAACCAACAAAAAGGGCAAAGCTATCCCGGGCGGGCTTAAGGCTCGCTTTAAAAAAAGGTTTTTTTAGAAAATTTGCGCCGCTGGTGATAAAATCTACAAAAGAAGCGCTTTGTATGTGCTGTATAATTTTTCTTTGTACAGCGCTTCGAAGTGTAAAAACTCATCTCTTCGTTCTTCGGGGGTTTTACCCAGCCCCAGGAACAGGGGATGAAGAGTGATCTCCACCGGAGACTCATAGTCATCATCAAGATAGGCTTTGATGCTGCTGAATTCAAAATCCCTGGGGTCCATCATTATCACTCTTTCTTTGGAATTGATCCTTTGCCGCTGAACGTTCTCTTTTATGTCTTTTTTAACCGG
>JAAENB010000580.1 GCA_024224995.1 bacterium
CAGCCCCTTCGGGAATTTTAAATATCAACTCAAACTCCGAAACTGTTTTGTCAAAGTACTCCTCACGGGAAGCGCCATATTCTTTTTGAATAAACGCTGCCCTGTTATTCCGGAATGTTTCAAGATCAGCTCCCGAAACATCTCCCTCAAGCAAACATTCCCTTACAATTATAAGATCCCCATCTATACGATCAACAGGAAACTGCTCTTTTAGAGCGTCACCGTTTAAAATATGATATTTCATATTATTTATCGGAATTATTCGTTTGTAATTGTCAAGCCACAGTTCCCGGTAACTGCTCAAATATCGGGGGGACAGCCTGTTGTGACAGCACCCCAAATAACTGAACACAATTCAATTTGTGTTTAAGACATTAATGTCAGGAATTATTTTTATACAAAAATTGACCATTTGAAGATAAATCATTATATTTAGATAAAAGCCCAACCAGGCGGGTTTTTTCAAGAAGGAGATTATCATGAATAAGCAAAAATATTTTATTAAACTTTTTATCAGACTGATTATTCCGGCCATTATACTCATACCTTTCACGCTGTCATTAGTATCATGTAATGGTGCCATAAGCAGCTATTCAGAAAAACGAAAGAAGTATATTGATGATAAAGAAGAGTACGCCAGAACTCATTGCCAAATAGGCGGATCAGTAACAGGCCTGGCAAGCGGGCCCCTTCTCCTTAAAAACGAATTAACGAATGAAACCATAGAGATTAACTCAAATGGAGATTTTCTTTTCCCCGATGAAGTTCATGAATATGATATAACAGTAAAAACAAACCCCGCGCAGCAGGTTTGCACTGTCGCAAATGGCAGCGGAAAAATAGAAAATAGCACAGGCCAAAACATGACCGCTATTGCTGTTACCTGTTACAATGATGAAGACCCCGAAGTTACGGGACTTGCCGGACAGCCCTCGGGATTAACAAACACCAACAGCATTGACGTTTCAGTAAGCGGGAACAACCTGGTTTACTATTCCTATAAAATTTACCACAGTGATGACGAAGCTGCGGCCCTGTGGTCCGGAAGGGTTCCGGGCGCGTCCAATATTCTACTCAGTTCCGCCTTCTTTAATAAAGACGGGTTGTATACCTTAAAAGTAAGAGGGATCAATGCCGCGGACAGGTGGCAGGACGAAGCCGGATCCTTTACTGTTTCATGGGCGCTCGACACCACAATCGCTTCAGTGGAAGAAATGGGTCTTGTGAGCGGAACCTCTGCCGACACCAACCTGGAAAAATACCTCTCATTAGATACGGGCATAGATGCCGGTGACGGTTCTTCAATAATAAACAATGACGGAACGTCAATCAACAGTACAGGCGAACTGCATATTTCAACAGGCAGCAATGCCGGAGATATTCAATATTGCAGGTATTTAATCGTAACTGACGCGGATAAAGCAGTATACCCCGGAGGAGGCAACTGGTCCTCAGCGATAGCGTTAACTGCCGGCGGTACCAATATTCCGGCTCCCGCAATCGCCCAAGACGGTGTATACGGTATCTATATTGTACTGGGAGACAGTGCCGGAAACTGGCAGTGCTCACCGGTAACGAATTCCGATTGCCGCAGCGAAGCTTTATACAGAAAATTTGAAGTAGACGCAACCGCCCCGGTACTGGCACTGTCAAACTCCGATATGCAAATAAGCGGCCTGCCGCCGCTCTTAAGTCCCGACACATCCGTAAATATTTCTCTTTCTTCTCTTACGGACGGTGACGGAAAACCGCTTCAAACAGGGGGAACAGCTATTGCCTCATACTCATATTCCCTGGACAGCGGAAGCTGGTCAACCGACGTTAGCGATTTTGCCGCTGCCATTAGCGAAAGCGGCTTATCCGCTGCGAGCCACACCCTGGAAATAAAAATTAAAGACAAAACGGGCAATGAATCCGCGCCCTATTCATATACCTGGGACATAAATACCGACGCCGTTATCGCCCAATTCGACAGCGGCCTGCCCGGCGCGGTAAGCGATTCTGCTGCTGGCATTGAAGGGGTAATACAAATAAGTGCTCCCGGTGTTTATGACGAAGTCTATAAATGGAACATGACAGCAGGAAACTCCTGTTCAACAGACCTGGACTCCTATACCGAAATAATTGACAGTCCCGCAAATACGGGATTTACCCCGGTGCTTGCCGCCAATACCCAGCAAACATATTCAATTTGTGTTGTGGCAAAAGACATTTCCGGAAATTTTAACAGCTCTGTAACTCCTGCCGAGGGAGATATAACAAAATACACATTCCTTGGCGATACAAAAGCCCCGGAAGGAAACTCCCTTAGCGTTACGGGCGGCGCAATGCCCGTTTCCGGTTCTTTTGTGAACATTAGCCAGTCGGCAAACATCATAAGCGCCGGCAGCACTTCCGATATAACCCTCACAGGATCCGATGTTGGATCAAATTTCGTGAATTATAAATACCGTGTGAGCAACGACGGCGGTTCAACATGGTCCGCGACGTATAACAACAGCGGCAGCGGCTATTCCATGAGTACCCCAATGAACCTGACGGCCGCGGACATGCCGGCGACCGGTGAGTACACCCTGGTAATCCAGGTTGTTGCGGAAGATGAAGCAGGCAACTGGGGAGACTTTGGAACAAGCGCCCAGGTTAAAGAATTAAACTACCTGGTAGACCAGACCGCTCCGGAACATCCCGCCGCTATCGCTTTTGGCGGTGACGGGATCGCCGATCCCGCGGACCTGGGGGGTGCCGGAGCCGGAACCGCGCGCTATACAAACCCGAATAACAGTGAATCAATATGGGCCTACAACATTGGTAAAGTCGATTTCGATAAAAACCTCACCGTGGAATACACAAGACCGGCGTCATGGGGCTCCGGGGATACCACCACTGTTGAGATTAACCTTGCCGCAAGCTCTAATTATCTGTATAATAGCGGTTCTCCTACCGGTGACACTCCTGCTGTTGTGAAGACCCAATCCATTGCCGGTTCCTCAAGCAGCTGCACGTTTTCCAATGTTGATGAAGATGGGGTGAGCTATTATATTCAGCTCAGAGTTCAAGACCAGGCAGGCAACTGGAGTGAGTATACCTATACCAACAATGAAGATCATTATGATGATGCTCATAATATTGAATCCGTTGGACTCATCAGGCTCATCATTAAAGACGCGTCAAACGGAAATCCAATAAACGGGCTCTACGTTAGCCTGTATAATATCAACGACCCGGCCGTTCCCACAAATATTATTTGTACCGGCGGTGTCTTTGGAGACGGTGTGGTTCAGGCCCTGTGCAGAAAAGGGGACAACATATTCACCGGGAAAGTGGAAGACCTCACCTCGTACGGCTATGCCGCTTTAACGGACTGGGAACCCGCGGCAAAAAACAATGTATCGGCCCGGCCCGGTGAACTTATTGAATATTCAATGTTCCTTACCTCCACAAGCATCGGCAGCAATGTAAATTCCCTTACGGGAGCAGTTGTGGACGCCAATGACGGAAACGGAATAACCAATGCCACAGTCCAATTGATTAAATGGGACAATTCCATTGCCGCCCAGGCAACTCCGGCAACCGATAGTTTTGAGTTTAACGATATTCCTTCAGGTACCTATTCTATCAAAGTTACAAAAGAAGGATATTTCGATCTCTTAATTGACAACGTTTTCCTTAATGGCGACTCCAATCCCGACATCAATTTCGGCAGGCTTGCCATGTGCGGCGTTCTCACGGAACCGCATATCCGTGTTGTTGTTCAATGGGGATCAAGCCCGCAAGACCTGGACCTTCATATGGTGGGACCAAGCAACCAAACGGTTAATTCAGACGGCGATCCTTCTGACCGCTTCCATATCTATTGGAGCGAGAAAAACTTTAATGAAAATTTGAGCACCGGCTACTACCCCGGCGGCGGCGGAGATACCAAAGGAACCAGCACTACCGCCAGCCTCGTACAGGATGATACTTCCGGTTTCGGCCCTGAGGCGATTAACATCTATGGCCTGGACGGCGGCTACGCCTATGGAAAATACAATTACTCAATTTTCCATTGGACCGATTATAATTCCACCCCTGAGTGGAACCAGAATTTTCCTATTACCGCCCGGATATTCGACAGCCAGGGACTGGTTCTTGAAGTATCACTTCCCGATGGTGCCGGAGCCAATGACACATGGAGAATGTTTGAAATTGACGTCCAGGGACCGGGTAGAGACAACCGGGTAATCAATGTTGTAAACCAATTTGTAGACCGAAATGGAAATTATTCGTCAAAAAGCGCAAGCGATGGAATGGATTGGTAGGAGGAATCACATGAAACGTATAACAATCAACCGTTACAGTATACCGGCCCTATTATGTGCCGCAGCGTTAATTCTTTGTTTTGCGAATGCCTCGTTGGCAGCGCCCGGTGACAAAGCCCGTAGTCTTACAAAAAGTACTTCCCTTAAGGAAAAAAAGGAAAAGGAAAAAAATAAAGAAAAGAATAAAAAAAAGAACTGGTCAGTGGGCATTGGCGCCGGGTATTTTCAGCCGCTTCTTGAGCTTGGCAATACAATGGATCCTTCCTTTATCGCTGTTCAGGTTTTTGGACAGTACGACCTGCTGCCCTGGCTCGGCATCAGGATGGATGCCGGTTTTGTTAACTTAAAAGATAAACAATTCGACGGTTCCATGAAAATAACAAGCCTTACTGCCAATTCGGTTTTTATGCTTCCCATTGGCATGGGAGTGGAAATCCACCCCTTTGTTGGGGTGGGTGTTTCCGGGATCTTTTCGGAATTCATGGGAGAAAGCGACTCATCAGTCGATTTCACCATGGTTGGCGGGCTGCACGTGGTAAAAAAATTCAATTCTATTACCATTGGCGCGGGCTGCCGGTATATTCATTTCCTTGAAACAAGCAACGGCAGCGGAGTTGAGCCCGTTCTATTCGCGGCCCTGCGGTTTTAAGCAAGCCGGGGCTCAGATGAGCCCCTTTTCCTCTATCATATACTAAAAAAAAATAAATTCCCGCTTGATTTCTACTCCAAAGAGTTGTAAGCTGAATATGTGTGGCATATCTTGAGAAATATATAACCAGGGGTATTATAATGAATAGTAAACATACAATTGTCCTGACCGCTCTTGTTATGACGGTTTTATTTATCGGGAGCAGCGGATTTTCATTCGATAGAAAAGTCTATAAACGAGCCATGAATCTGGACAAGGAACTCTCGGGGACCGATTTAACCAAAGCAAACTTCAACGATGCCAACCTGAGCCGGGCAAAACTCTATCATGCCAGATTAAATGGCGCCAATTTATCAAAAGCCGATTTAAGCGGGGCAGACCTGTATAACGCGAACCTCACCGGGGCCAAACTGGTGGGAGCCGATGTCATTGGCGCAAACTTCAATAAAGCGAACCTTAGCAATGCCGACCTCTCAGGAGCCGATTTTTACAAAACCGACCTCATTGGCGCGAAACTCATTGGCGCTAAAATGGTCAAAATAGACCTGAGTGAGGCCGACCTGGGCGGCGCAGACCTCAGTAAGGCCGATTGCAGCAACGCGAACTTTTATAAAGCAAACCTGTATAAAGCAACAATGAATAACACAAAATTCGTAAATGCCGACCTCATTGGCGCGAAATTCACCGAAGCCGAAATCAAAAAAGCAGATTTCACCAATGCCGACCTGTATAAAGCAAGCCTGGGAGATTCCAACATGAGCAACTCGAAAATGGTCTCTGCCAATTTACGGCAGGCACGGATGTATAATGCTTCACTGTATAAAGCAAACCTGACCAAAGCCAGGCTCGACAGGAGCGATCTAACAGAGGCGAATCTCTTTAGAGCAAACCTGACCGAAGCAAGCCTCACCAGGGCAAGCATGGCTCAGGCCGATCTTAGCGGAGCCAACTTCACAGAAGCAAACCTCACAAAAGCAAATTTTTCCAGGGCTAAAATGAGAAAGACCAATCTCAGCAGGGCCAACCTGAGCAATGCCGATTTTAACAATGCCAAGATGTACCGTGCCAACCTAAAAGAAGCACTTGTTACGGGAGCCTATTTCAAAGGAGCCGATCTCAGCAGTGCCAACCTCACCGGAGCCGATCTCACCGGGGCACGGCTGGATGGGGCAAAACTGGGTAATGCCAACTTTGACAAAGCAAAGGTGAGCAAAAAATACAAAAAATTTATAGGAAAAACAGATGCTAAAAACACCAAAACTATTGTTTGGGTTGATTAACTAATCCTTGAACAATGAGTCAAGAGACAAAAATTGCCGCCCGGGCAGGAAAATCACGAAGAGGACAATGAGCATTACCAGATCACGAATTACCAGGGTAATACTTACATTCTCGTTGATCCCAATCCCCATCCTGCTCAATTCAAAACAGCCGCAGTCAAAAGTCTCGCCCCGGGCCACATTTATGGCAATAAAAACCGTAAACATACCCATAAGCAGAATAGAAAGAAAGGCGGAAGCCCTGGTCTTATAGCCCGCTATTAGAAAAAGACCAAGGATCATTTCCAAAAAGGGAAGCACAATAGCCGGGTACGCTGCCCAGGAAACAGGAATAATTTTATACATCACAATAATATTATAAAAAGCCCCTGTATCAAGGGCTTTAAAAAAGCCGGAATATATAAAAAGCAGGCCCATAAGAATACGCAGCCCAAAAGCGGTATAAACCCAGCCTTTACTATCAATTATCTTTTTTAAATCAAATCCCATTTAATTACCTGTTATAATAAGAAAGTTTAAAGTTTAAAGTTTTTTATCGCAGGAGCGGTTTTATTCTTAACCGATTACCTCCCCTACTCCACATCGTAGCCCGCGTCTTCCCATGCGGGAAGTCCGTCTTTTATGATATAGATATGCCTGGAATATCCCTGGTCCTGGATCCTTTTAGCAAGGGTTTCCGAAGAACCGCAGGTCTCGGCATCACAATAGATAATCAGTTCCTTTGGGCCGTTAATAACCGAAAAATGCGCTTTTATCTTTTCAAACGAAAGAGAATCGGGTTCGGAAGGAATATTAATAGCCCCTTTAATATGCAGATCCTTATAGTCAGGAAAATCCCTGGAATCGACGATTAAAGCCCCAAAGGAATCATACTTAATCTTTGCTTCTTCCAGGGACAAAAAGATAATCTTTTTTCTCAACTCGCCGGCCTTGCTCACCACCACAAACCCTTTCGGATGAAAAAGGTTTACCATTCCCCCAATAAGCACGGCAAGTAAAACAATATAAAACGAATCTTTAAACAGGGAAACCGTTTTTTTGAGCAGACCGTTTTGCGTGGAATTTTCAGTTCCGTTCATGAGTATATCCTTTATGGAAAGTTGTTTTCTCATAACGAGGGGTTTAAACCCCTCGTTATGAGAAAACAACTAATCAAACCGTAATTTTTTCATTTTTGCTTTGCTTTCTTTTTTATACGCGTCAATGAGCTTGCGAATGGCAGCATCATCCCGGGGCTTGAACTGATGGGGCCGGGAAAAGGAGTTCTCAAATGAAACGATTGAGTTCCCTTTCAGGGAGAGTTTAAGAATCCCGATGCGGGCTCCATTGGAACCGGCCTGAACAATAATAGCCCTGCCGACACGTTCAGGTTTTTTAATAAGCGTCTGACTGTGCCCGCCAACAATCACATCAATGCCGCGAATCGTTTTGGCAAGACGCCTGTCCTGTTCATAACCGGAATGAGAAAGAAGCACAATAATTTGAGCTCCTTTTTTCCTCAGCGCCCGTATATCTCTCCGGATCTCACGAGCCTGTCCCGTAACCCTGACACTTCGGGTTATTTTTTTGGAAGAATACCGGAACGCCTCTTTCGAGATTGTACCGATCACTCCTATTTTTACACCCTTTTTTGTAATAATAACAGAACGCTTAAACAGGCGCCGGAACCGGCCCCTGCTTTTTATAAGAATATTATTACACACAAACGGAAGGGAGGAACGGTATTTTATAAAGCCCTTAACACCAACCGTAAACTCCTGGTCACCAAAAAGAACAGCGTCATAACCAATCAGTTTATAGCTCGCGATTAAATATTTCGCCAGAAGAGGGTCCCTGTCATACAGGAAAAAATCCCCGGTTTCAAAAAGCAGGACAGCCCCATGCTGCTGCCGGATCTTCCGGATTTCAGCAGCCCGTTTTACCAGGCCGCCGTTGGGCTCTTCCTTGCAGTCACAAAAATCAAACGAACCATTGAGGGAATTCGTATACACAAGAGTAAGCTGCTTTACCGCGGCTGCCTGCGAAGCGCTCAGACATAAAAACAAAAAAAGAAATATCAGTCCGATACGCGTTGCCACGGGCTTTTTGCGTATGCCGGAAGCAACCCCCTTATGGAGCACCTTATTCACCCTCACCTTTAAAAGAATCTATATCAATTTGTTCATAAATCTTTTTGTCGATAAACACTGAAACAAGGTCTTTATCCAGCTTTCCCCTGTCTGCTTCCTCTTGAAGGATCTTTAAAACCCGTTCAAGGGGAACTGCTTTTTTATACGGCCGGTCACTGGCGGCCAGGGCGTCGTAAATATCGGCAATAGTCATAATCCTGGATTGTAAAAGAAGATTGTCCCTTCCCTGGATATGGTCAGGGTATCCGCTTCCGTCAAGAGTTTCATGATGCCGCAGCGCGATCTCCGGAATATTCTTGTACTCCGGGGGCCAGGGGATCTTGCTAACGAAATTATAGGTATGAACAACATGGCTTTCAATCTCTTTCCGTTCAAGGGGATTAAGACTGCCCCGCTTGATAGAGAGGTTGATCTTGTCGTTCTCCCGAATAACATCAATTTTTTCACCGTCTATGCCAATACACTCCATTTGTTGAACTATTCTCATTATATTATGAAGAACAACTTCAGGGTCATCATCGGAAACAGTGGGTTCATTCAGCCTTAGCAACTGTTCTTTAATAGACTTGATCTTATTCAGGTTCTCCCTTCTTTCCAACATCATTGTTTCAATAGCAGAGGCATCTCCCCCCCACTCAACCTGCTCTCGCAGCAGCTTCTGCTCCCGGTCACTATACTGTAGTTCAACAAAGCGGTACAGGTAATCCAGCCGTATTACCAGGTTGTCCAGCTCCATGGGAAAAAGCTTTTTCGCTTTTTTAAAGATCGCGAGATCGATATATACCTTGCCGAAATCATGCAGTAACGCGGCAAATTCCAGTTCCCGGATTGAGCTTTCATCAAAATAATATTCTCCCAGGTAGCCATCTTTGATATCGTTAATAGAACGGGCCATGGCAGTGCAAATCTCCGCTACCCTGAAAGAATGACCCGAGGTAGCCGGATCCCGTGATTCAATAGCAGTAACCGATGCTTTTACAAATTCCTCAAACTGGCTCTGGATCTGCTTAATCATCCTGTTGTTCTCAATGGCAACAGCGGCCTGGCCGGCAATCGCTTCCAGCAGACCGTCATATTTACTGTCAAATTTTACAACATGGCTTTCAAAATCTTCCCTGGTTGTAAGTTTAATGGAAAAAGCCTCATTCCCGGCTTCCCCTTCTTCAACCCTGCCCTCTTTGCTGTTAAGCAGCTGGATAACCCCAATGATCTTGTCCACATGGTTTCTCATGGGAACAGACAGGATGGACCTGGAGATATAGTCATAGGTTTTATCAAAGGTAGAATTATGGGTAAATGAATATTTTCCAATCTCCTCCTTGTCGTACACATTGGAAATGTTCACCACCTCCCCGGTTACCGCGACACAACCGGCAATGGAGTGCTCATTCATGTCAAGAAGGAACTCTTCAAGGGGAATGTCCCTGGAAAAGGTATGGGAATACTTGAACCGAAGCCGCTCTTTGCCGTCTTCCCCCTCTTCCACAAGGTAAATACTCCCGGCATCGGCACCGGTGATCTTTTTACTTAAAAAAAGGATCAACGTTAAAAGCTGGTCCGAATCCTTTTCACTGGACAAAGCCTTGCCAATATTGATGAGATCCTCCTGATCCTGCCTGGTATCAATGAGTTTGGCCAGGTACTCGTCCTGAACCGTTTTGTCTTCCCAGATCTCTTCCAGCAGGGCCAGGGTCTTTCGGGCAATAAATCCTGTTTCCGCCGGTGACAGGTTTGAACTCCTGTATTCGGAAATAGTATGAAACGCACTGAATTCAACAGATTCCAGCTCCGCAGGGGTTCCGAATACCACTAACTGGTACAAAATATAGGAAAATGGCAGCACTGTCAGGTAATGATCCAGCGCTTCATATTCTTCCAGCGAGATAAAGATCACTGCCAGAATAGGCAGTTTATCCTTTTCCGTTATACTTTTCTCTATTTTTTCCCGGATATCGGCGGTTACAACAACAGTAAGCTCATTATTTTCCGGCAGAGCAACACGCTCAGCTACATTTTCTGATATAATTAACATTTTATTCATAGGGTCTTCTACTTTTTAACCTGATTTTAATAAATTTTCCGAACTTTTTTTCTGGACAAATATCCTATTGTAACCTTCCCATGTATATTATTATTTATATTATTATTACGAAGATTGATTATAGTCAATGACAATTTTGATTAAATATATACTTGACTATACAAAATTTATATCATATATTACATAACAAGGTTTAAATAGATGAGTGAAAGCCAGGATACAATAAATGTCAATGCTGCTCTTTCAGAGATAGGCGATGCCGTAATTACCACTCTCAATTATGAGTGCTATCCTCTCGATAAAATGGATCATATTATCACCCTTGTTGACACCATTGTTTCGGATTATCATTATGTAAAACGCTGTGAGGATTATTTTAAATCCGCGGGCAGTAATTATAAGCTCTTTTTTATCTCAAGTATCCTTTTTCGTTTAACTCAAAAAGGAAAACTTATCATAACTCCTGATGTGTTAAAATGGCTCGGCAGTGTATGGAAGAACTTTATAACACGAAATAAAAAATACCAGGAGCTTTTCCCCATCCTGCATCAATCCAGGTTAAAATTCGAAAAATACTATCCCGGAGCGGTTAACTTTGTTAACCAGATAGGGAATGTTCACCTCGTTAAAGAAGATTATCTTGATGATCCTAAAGCCGGGGAAGTTGAACTGGAGAAACTTGAACTTTTTCATCAAAATACTCTGGAAATTATTACCTGGATGCGGCCGTCATATTTTTTCCTTCTCGATTATTATTACGAAAAAACACTTTCCACCGGAGACGACAGTGACAACGCGGAAAAATTTGAAAAAAACGGCCTTAAAAATTTCGGTCACACTGCTTATCAATACGAAAACCTGGTCTTCCTGGAATGCCAGGCATTAGGCATACTGGAAGCCATTTATCTCTCTTTGCGGAAAAAAAAACGTCCCAAAAAGCTTATTAGCGTGGACGGCAAAAAAAGACTACTCTCCACGAACGATATCTATAATGTCTATCTTGATAAATTTAACCAGATGAAAAAAGAGCTCTTCGCGCTGAATCAGGACTAGGGAAGGAAATCCCATAGTCCGGAGAAACGCCGCAAGCGGCATCTCTCCGGACCGGGTTTGTAGTTTTATATTTTCATACTCACGCCTAATATGGCAGTATGGCACATGCCGTCATAGGAGTAATTGGGATTTAAAGCGGATACATAGGTGGCGCTTTTGGTAACACTTCGCGGCACCAGGTATTGGAACTGGTAGGCAAAGGTTATTTCAATGGGTCCGCCCAGTGGTCCCATTTGAGGTAAATCAAATTTCGCGCCAAGAGAGCCCACGTGTTTGTCATTATCAAGAAAATTTACTTCTTTGTCCATTTCTCCGTCGGGAATAAAGGAAAACTGAAAATAATACCCGGCACGAATTGCTAACCAGTCAAATAATTGATATTCGAAACCGGATCTTATAACAACAGCATCATTTAACTCAGGAAAAAAATCAGCGTATAATCCTTCATAGTATATCTTTGCGGTTCTGGAAACCGCGTATTTCGACCAGAGCTGGTATTCCCCATCAATTGATATTGTTAAATCAATAGGAGTTATCTTCCCAAGATCATAGGCAACCCCGGCAGTTATAATATGAGGCTGATAATAATCATAAATAGAGACCAGCATGGCCATGGTAATGACTGTTGAAACACTCGGTATCCGTGCGGCAGTATCAAAAGGATAAATTTCCATATATGATTCATACCGGTACGAAGCGCCAACCTCAAGTCCATCCAGGATTGAAGTTATCTTTCCGGGGCTAAAATAAAGACCTGCCACAGGGGAGGGAGACGCGCTCAGATCCATTTTGGCCTGTGCTTCCGGGTATTGAGTATCACTCTGTACAGCCATTTCATCAAGACTCACAACCCCTTCACCGCCAAAGGAAATATTCGCGCCAACTCCTACGCCAAACATGTCATCAAGAAAACCGAGCCCAAAACCGGCAAGGATTACCGCTTTTTGCGCTTCCCTGCCGTAGCGGACATAATTATGAGTCCGGGGATCAATATCATTCACTTTAACCAGGCTTCCGTCGGCATTAGCGGAAAGACCAAGACCAATCCGGCCCGATGATATAAAAGAAGGAAGTTCGCAAATAACATTCATATCAACAGCAAGCCCTATTACCATAGCGCCAAAGTTAAGATTCTCGTCTCCATTAGTCTCTTCCGAACGATTTATATTAATACTAAACTGGGGAATTGTATATAAAAAGCTCATAGAAAGCTCACTTAAATGCGGTTTGTCAGTACTTTTCGGTTTCTGTACCGGGTCCGCAGTTCTTCTC
>JAAENB010000581.1 GCA_024224995.1 bacterium
AAAAACGGACCAGCCCTGAAAGGGCGAATTAATCCGCCCCTTCAGGGCTGGCGGATTTTTTTATATATTCCAACCCAGGGCTTTACCCTGGGCTTTAATAATCCGCCCCCTTTGGGGCTGTGTAAAAGGTGGGACACACCCAAAATACTCACCAGAATTTAGGAACTCGGGAACAGGGAGAAAAAGCCCGTCAGCATCTTGCAGATGCAGTTAAAGGATATCAGGATGTTGTGAAGGTTTATACCCGTGATACGCTCCCGCAGTACTGGGCTATGACACAGAACAATATGGGGAATGCGCTTAAAGAGCAGGGAATACGGACGGGCGGAGAAGAGGGCGCAAAACTGCTGGCTCAGGCAGTTGAAGCGTACCGCTCGGCTTTGACTGTGAGAACCCGTGATACGCTCCCGCAATCCTGGGCTATGACACAGAACAATATGGGGACTGCGCTTTCTGAGCAGGGAATACGGACGGGCGGAGAAGAGGGTGCAAAACTGCTGGCTCAGGCAGTTGAAGCGTACCGCTCGGCTTTGACTGTTTATACCCGTGATACGCTCCCGCAAGACTGGGCTATGACACAGAACAATATGGGGAATGCGCTTCAAGAGCAGGGAATACGGACGGGCGGGGAAGAGGGTGCAAAACTGCTGGCTCAGGCAGTTGAAGCGTACCGCTCGGCTTTGACTGTTTATACCCGTGATACGCTCCCGCAATACTGGGCGGGTACACAGAACAATATGGGGAATGCGCTTTCTGAGCAGGGAATACGGACGGACGGAGAAGAGGGTGCAAAACTGCTGGCTCAGGCAGTTGAAGCGTACCGCTCGGCTCTGAATGTTTATACCCGTGATACGCTCCCGCAAGACTGGGCCACAACACAGAACAATATGGGGAATGCGCTTAAAGAGCAGGGACTGAGAGCTTCAGATAAAAAAAGAAAAAACCTGCTGAATGAAGCAGTTGCCGCTTTTAAAAACGCATTGGAAATCCGAACATATCAGCATCTGCCATATGGCTGGGCGCAAACCATAAACAATCTTGCCAACACCTATGAAGCATTGAAAGACTGGCAACATGCAGAAGAATGTTATCTCAACTTAACAAAAAATTATCCCACCGAAGAAAGCATTCAACACCTCAGTTTCATCTACCATGAGCGACTATTCAAATTTGAAGAAGCATATCTTACAGATTCCCTTTGGGTTTTAAAATATGAAAACTATGATACAAGTTCAGTAAGCAATTATATTGAAAAACATTTCACAACCGCCCGTTTTTCCGAAGCCGAAAAATTACTGACCATAATATTCAAAGAACTGACCCCCGACAACCCCCTTTACATCCCCTTATGCGCCATTGACATTGCCAACACCCTTGCCCAAAACAAAACCAGTTCTATTCCCTCAAAATTGGATACCCTCACAGCATCCATACACAAACAGCCCCGGGATTATACAGTTTCATGGACATTTAACGGCATAAAACATTTCATAAAAAATTCCGATAAACTTACAGGACATCAGGAATGGCTGTTGTCCCTGTTTTCAGCACTTGAAGAAAAAAACCGGGATGAAATAATCAAAAAACTGGAAAAAATTCCCTTTATTTTTCTGCCAAAGTCATAAAGCATTATCAGTTTTCTATTATAGCCTTAATATCTGAAACATCCTCAGCCGTCTTTACAGCATCCATGATTGATTTCAGCCTGTCTGTATCCTGAATCTGCCATATATAAGGCATAAGCTTAAGACTCTGATCTCCAAAGCGGATGCTCAGACCGAGTTCAATGGCTCCGCATAGCCCCTCTTGATGTCCCAGCTTATATCCTTGCTCTTTTCCTATCTGAATCCCTTCATTTTTCAATTTTTCTGCCAAAGTCATAACAAATTCTCCTTTTTTATGTGACAGTGATTTTTCTGTGACAGTTCTGAGTTTTTCCGCAGTTATGTCCTCAACAGTGCTGAAAACATACCGCAGAATTGCCTCAAAGCATCGCAGACCGCCCTCTGAATCCAGAATATCCCGCAGAAGCGAAAAAATACCGGGCAGTTTTTCCATGATATCCGGATCCCGGATATGCTTGAAAAGAAGCATCACGGCCCGGGACAGGGCATCGCCCCTGATCTCGTCATCCGAATATGCTGTCAGATCGCACAGGACAAACTCAAAATCCGGGATATACGGGGACAGCCCCGACTCTCCTTCGGGAATCTCCATCATTTCAGAAAATCTTTTCCCGACATTCCATTTATTTTTCCCATGATACATAACAAGTGGCACAATCACCGGCAGCCGGTCCTTTGGGTTCTGTTTCAGATGCAGACGCCAGATTTTACCCTTGTATTCCATAACCTGAAGATGAATATGTTTTTCAATATAGCTTTTGTGCTCAAAAAGAAAATAAATATAACCCGGAACATCTTTCATCCTTATTTTATACAGCAGATCCGAAAAATAGTCCCTAAGTTCCTCTTCTATGAAAGAATCCTTGCAGATTTCAAGGGAACTCAGATCAGCAAGTTTCAGAACATCTTCGGGAAGATTGTTCTCCAAAAAATTGGCAGCCACACTTTTTATGCTCCAGGTTTTTCGGAATAACTTATCATGTGGGCTTACAATTCTGTCCATTATTTTTTATCCTCCAGTCTTTTAATGATTACCATCGACGCCAAAGAATATATACCAGCAATATTTTAGCATCTCTTATGTTTCTCAGCGCCTTTGCGCCTTTGCGAGAGGTAAAAAAGCTCACAAAAGAGTAAACTACTTTTTGGTTTCTATGAAGGATGCAAGGTTTTTTCAGTTTTTATTATCATAGCATAAAATAAAAGACTGTGCTTTCCTCTGACTGATATAAGATTCTTTGCACATTTTGCTTGAAATATCAAGCTAATTAATCTAACTATAGTGAGGCGCAACATAGATGGTCAAAAAAAGTATACACCGACGAGATGGCGCTGAAAACAGGAATTGCATTTTGACCCATCTATGCTGCGCCCCACAGTAACTATGATAATATTTATTCTGATTATAACGGATTTAGGGGAGGCTCCTAATTTCAGGCAATTCTTTACAAACCTTGTTTTGCAGAGTATCAGGACCGAAAGCCCCTGAATTCTCTGCATGCTGAAGTCTCAGATATGTCATGTCAGCCTGTCATATGACCTCGGAACAGGCAAACAGCCGTTTCCTGAGTCAATAATTTCAGCATGTTGCGGCCTCCCCTAAATCCGTTATAATCAGATTATTTTTTTATAAAAATCATAAAGATAGCCTGAAACAAAGGAGAATCAGATGGAAAGAATTTTTGATATAACCTCAAATATTTCAACACCATTGGCGCTTGCAGGATTATTTGCAACCATATTTTTCTTCTTGGCTAAGATAATAATTGCTAAAGATATATTTCCTAAATTTACAGAAAAGTTTTCCTCAGAAATTCTTAAACTTATAATTAACTACATGTTTGTTCTCTCTCTTGTCGCTATGATATTAGGCTTTTTAGGTTACATATTAGTAAAAAAACCAGTATTAGCGGGAGAAGTATTAGAAATTATTGGTCATGTGCGTTTAGAAAAAAATGGAAAACCTGTTGGAACTGTGAGCGGTGCCGAAATAGCATTGTCAAAATATTCAGGATACATTGCAAAGACAAACGAACAGGGAAATTTCAGATTGGTAATTCCTGAACCTCCGCAACTTCAAAGTATTGAACTTCAAGTCAGTTATAAGGGAATTATTCTTTTTAAAGAAGTCAATCATTCAAACATAAAAAATGTAATAATTAAAATAGAAAAAGAATTAATACCAGAGATTTCAGGAAATATCCGTTTAATAAAAGGCAGAAAAATTATTGGACCTGCTCAAGGTGCGAGAATAGCAGTATCAAAATTCCAGAAATTAAAAACCGAAACCGATATAGATGGTAACTTTTTTTTTCACCTTCCTGAAATGGATCTACAAGAAATTGAACTCCAAATTACATATAAAGCCTTTAAAACTATATATCGAAAAGTTAAAAAATCGGATTTCGGTAATGTAATAATAGAAATAGAAATTCAGAATTATGTTCCTCCAAAAATTTCTTCAAAAATCTTCGGAAATGTTTATTTTATAGAAGACAGAAAACCTGTTGCTCCTTTAAAGGGTGCTAAAATAGCAGTATTAACTATTCCAGAATTAAAAACTGAAACTGACATACATGGCAATTTTGCTATTGAACTTCCAATTCGGGACATAAAAGAAGTTGAACTACAAATTACTTACAACTCAGAAAGCTATCATTACAAAGCCAAAAAATCAGATTTCAAGAACTTATTAATTAAAATTCCAAAATGGTCATACTATATTGATAACGGCGACAATACAATTACGGACAAAAAGCATAAGTTAATGTGGAAATCAAAAGCAGAATATAATATGACATGGTATGAAGCATACAATTACTCCCAAAAAAAATTAAATAAATACAGTGATTGGAGACTTCCTAACAAAAACGAACTGTTAAATCTTGCCATATTTGTAAAAAATAATTCTTCATTATTCACTGGTACTGGAGGATGGTTTTGGTCAAGCGAGACATTTTCCTCGTTAGGTGCTTACATTGTCAAAGGAAATGAACCAAAAAATTCTCTTCAAGATAAAGAAAAAAAAGAGTCGGTACGACTGATCCGTTCTATAAAATAAATAAATAAATAATTATTTAACTTATCTTTTAGTTTATCTATTCCCTTTTTGATAGGTTTCTCTATTAAAGGGTGTTAAAAAGTACTAGCGTCTCAAACTTTTTATATGAATGAAATCAAAATTTTATATTATTTACTACATCAAATTTAAATTCAGGTAGTAAAGCCACATAAGTTATTGACTATTTAGGCGAAATCAGCTTTCATAAGCTAGTACTTTTTAACACTCTTTATTACTTCTACCAAAGGTTCAGTCAAAATATTCAGCAAGCCTTTCTTTGATTTGTCTTCGTCTTTATCGACTTTATCAACTTTATCAACTTGATTTAAGTCATCTTTATTATTAAGAAGGGAGTGAATAACTCGATCTTTAGCTCTTCCTTCAATATCCTTAATCCATACAATGTTACCTTTTAATTCTTCATCAGTTATAATTTTATCTTCTAAAATAACAATCTTACCAACATACTCACGTTTAAATTGATTATCATGCATATATTCAATATAAGGCCAATATGTACCAGATGCCCTGTATCTATGACTAATAGGTTGCCATTCCTCTCTTTCATCATATACAAGTTTCTCACTAGTTTTATCTCCAAAATGAATCGTTATATCTTTTATACTTTTTCTACTTCCGAATCGGGGATTTATCTTAATAATAATATCCTCCCCTTTAGAGGCATTTTCTAAAATTTGTGCTTTGTAATCTATATTTATTTTATCACCTAACGCTTTTTTCAAAGCATCCTTGTCACCTATCGCTTTTTCCAAGGCATCAAAAAATTTATCTTCATTTGTATATTGTCGATTTTTTAATTTCACCAATCTATCAATGATATATTTCGGGATAAGTTCCTTTTTCTCCAATTCTTTCAGATCCTGCTCACTTAATTCCAAATATCGTATATAAACAGGCACACTACTAGAATCGGGATATAATTCTCTCTCACTGAGTTGCATAATTCTATGATTACGGGATGTAGTTGTAAGACATGATGTTAAAATTGACAAAATCAATAAGATAGACAAAAGAAAAAAAATCTTTTTCATAAATAATAGCCCTCTGAAGTTCAATAATTTAATATAATATAACAAAATGACATTGTTATTTATCCAAGATAAAAGCATATAAATCAATGGGGTAAAAACAGTATTTCGAAGTAGAATAATACCGCAATTTTTATACACTAACCAAAATTTGAGAGCTTACTGCGCCGAGAGGCTCAAAAAATAGCCCGCTTTCAAAAAGCGGGCTATTAGTGCTTTTAAATGTGACCGTCAACAGGTGTCTCAGTTTCAGCGCTGAAAAGCATTGTGTATCAGGCAATTTCAGCGCTGAGAAAATGTGACAGGTCAACAGGTAAAGTAGATAAACCTTTGGGAAACTAAGAAGAAAAGACTGCTGTTTTTTTCCCTCAGCTTTTTTCTTTTCCCTGTAGAGCCTCTGCCGTTCTGTGTTTGTGAGTGCCATGTGTTTTAATAGCCGTTACAAGTAACGCTGTCAATGTAAATAACAGATTAACAGCGTGATACAGGATTTTTTTTGCAATTCAGATAATTGGCATAGCAAAATTTGACTAGGCAGTCTGTTTTTATATCTCTGAATCCGCGCTGAGATTCCATACAGACAGCAGATTTTTTCTGCCGGAACTGTCCGAAATTGCATAAGAAAAAGTGGTGGTGTGTATTGGGTTTTGTTCCTGACGGGATTGACGAATTAACGATAATCGAATATTATGCTTCGGATCGCACAGGAAATAAAATTCTGACTGGTTAAAGGTGGTATTATTTATGAATTTAAGTAACATCATTGATGATATTGAACAGAAAAAAGAGCAAGATGCTGAAATAGCAAAACAACATACTGAAATAGCAAAACAAAAACGAATGGAATTTAATAATGATGTTGCAACATGTTTTGATGATCATGTAATTCCTGTTTTGGATAAGCAGTATCTCAGCTTGAACATGAGGGTTATAGCGACTTTCAATGATCAAGATTTGGATTCAGATAGTGAATGTAATGAATGGTATAAAGAAGTATCTCTTACTTTATCAAGAGATGGCTATGCTGATGCTTTCATATCTTTTACCCAACAAAAATGATTCAAACATTAAAGAGTTAGGGGTTTTTTGAAGTCTTCCGGCCAAGCTCTGTATGTAATCCGTCAATCCGTCCGTGTCGTTCCTGCCATAAAGTATCTACAATAATCTCCTAACTCTAAGCCGATTCCGGATGAAATTCGTGAAGCCCCGGTTCTCTAAGCGTCGTATCGACGGACAAAAGCTATCTGTTGTCTAAGCCGATTCCGGATGAAATTCGTGAAGCCCCGGTTCTCTAAGCGTCGTATCGACGTACAAAAGCTATCTATTTACATCAATTAGTCTAAGGCGATTCCAGATGAAATTCGTGAAGCCCCGGTTCTCTAAGCGTCGTATCAATTATAAAGCCACGGTTCTCTAAGCGTCGTATCGTCGTGTCGTCGTATCAGCAGCCCTGTCGTATCACCCTTGCATAGACCGTATCCGCGAAGCCCC
>JAAENB010000582.1 GCA_024224995.1 bacterium
CCTATCATGAGATTTACCTGGAGCTTGGCAATACCTTTGAAGAACGACGTGAACGATTGTTGGACTACGAAGAGATCTACAAAGGCATTTTGCTCAAGAAGTATAAGATTGAAGTTCAATACTAGTTCACCGAATTCATAAACGTTCCCTTACCCTATGAATAAGGTCTTTTGCGCCGGTTTCTACGGGATACCTGCGCCCTTGTTCAAGCACTTCGGCTCCGCTCAGTGACCTACAGGCTCATCCTGCGAAAAACCGGCCCAGTGTCAGAGGCTCTTCGGCTCCGCTCAGTGGCCTACTGGCTCCTTCGGCGGCGGAACCCGTACCGGTGTCAGAGGAACCGTCTCCTTCGGCGACGGAAACCGATCCGGTTTCACAATTTGAATAAGATGGGATTAAATTCCGCGGACTTCCACAATATCGGCAAAAGAGGCGACAAACTCCTTGAATTCACCCAGAACCCGTACAGAATAGGGATCTTTTTCTTCAAGGGATGTGTCGATGAGAGGAACATGACTCACAAACTGCTGTAAGCAGTATTTTTTTACCCGTCCCAGGGCATTTTTAATACTTTCAAGATCTTCCAGGGTAACATACTCGGGAACACAGGTTGTCCGTATTTCATAATCAAGACCGCTGGCCCGAACTATATCAACAGTCTTAATGATCTGTGAAAAATCAGTCTCTCTGTTGGTAAGTTTCGAGTAGTTCTCAGGTGAAGTTTTAACATCTATGGCAATATAATCGAGAAGCTCTTTTTGAAGCAGCCTCTCAACAACATCCGGCTTTAAGCCGTTTGTGTCGAGTTTCACTTCAAGAGACAATTCTCTTATGGTCTCTATAAAAGAGTCAATATTCTTTGCCAGGGTGGGCTCACCCCCCGTTATTGTAACCCCATCGATTAACATCTCCCGCTTTTTCAAAAAAGCAAGGACCTCATCATTTGGATACAACTCCAGGCTATTGCCCGCTTCTACCAATTCGGGATTATGGCAGTACCTGCACCGGAGGTTGCACCCCCCGGTATATACTACTGCACTTATTTTTCCCGGGTAATCAATTAACGAAGTTTTATATATTCCCCTGACATTCACACACAAGCTCTCTTTCGAAAGAAGCTAATTTGTACTCTCTTCTTTCTTTAAATTCTTCCTGCTTTCCTTTATTCCACTGGTTAACCGGTCTAAAATAGCCCACTACTCGTGAATAAACCTCAACGGGAACCTTCAATTCTGATCCATTTGTATTCATGTTATAAACCTCCTATAAATCTTTTTTTT
This sequence comes from bacterium, assembly GCA_024224995.1. The sequence goes on from JAAENB010000582.1 coordinate 1,281, forward strand.
AATCTTTTTTATATTTAAAGTACGCCCTATGCTGTATTCGGAATATCCGTTGGAAATTCAATGCCATATTGCCTTAATTCCTCTTCCGAATGGTCATAGGGACAATAATTATGCGCTCCGGGTATATACCCATGTATAGGACATACACTAAATGTCGGTGTAATTGTAAAATAAGGTAAGGAATAATTCTCAGCAATTCGCTTTACCAGCTTTTTTACTGAAGCAATCTCTACTTTTTCTCCGATAAATAAATGAACAACTGTTCCCCCGGTAAATTTGGTTTGCAGCTCATCCTGGTGGTCAAGTACATCAAAAAGGTCATCGGAATAGGTCACCGGCAGATGCACTGAATTAGTGTAATAGGGATCGTCAGTTCCCGCAGTTTTGATGTCAGGGAATAATTTTCTGTCATTCCGGGCCAGTCTGTAGCTTACTCCCTCAGCAGGAGTGGCTTCAAGATTAAACATATTCCCGGTTTCTTCCTGAAACTCCATTATCCTGGTTCTCATATAATCAAGAACTCTTTTAGCAAATTCCTTACCTTCTTCCGAAGCAATATCCACACCCATCAGGTTCTCACATGCTTCATTCAGGCCAACCAGCCCAATAGTAGAAAAATGGTTTACCCAGTAGCTCTTATTCCGGTCATATATATCGGAGAGATAATACCTGGTATAAGGGTACAGGTTGCTTTCGGTAAAATTTTCAAGAGTCTTTCGCTTTATTTCCAGGGAATTTTTGGCATGAACCATGAGCTTGTCGAGCCCTTCAATAAAATCCCCTTCATTGTCGGACATATAGGCCAGTCTTGGCATATTGATCGTTACCACCCCAATGCTCCCGGTTAATGGATTGGCCCCAAACAGTCCGCCTCCCCTCTTCCGGAGCTCCCGGTTGTCGAGCCGGAGACGGCAGCACATGGAACGGGCGTCTTCGGCGTCCATGTCGGAATTTACAAAATTAGCGAAATAAGGAATCCCGTATTTCGCGGTCATCTCCCAGAGGAGATCGAGCTTTTCATTGTCCCAGTCGAAATCTTTGGTTATGTTATAGGTTGGTATAGGAAAGGTAAAGATCCTGTTCTTGGAATCGCCTTCAGTAAGACACTCCGCGAACGCGGCATTAAACATATCCATCTCGTCCTGGAACTCGCCATAGGTCGTATCCCGGATCTCTCCCCCAATGACCACATACTCACTTGCGATATTAGAAGGGACATTCAAATCCAGGGTCACATTGGTAAAGGGAGTCTGGAATCCAACCCGTGTTGGAATATTCATGTTAAAGATAAACTCTTGCAGCGACTGCTTTACTTCATCATAGTCCAGGTTGTCGTAGCGGATAAAAGGCGCGAGATAGGTGTCGAAATTAGCGAATGCCTGTGCCCCTGCCGATTCCCCCTGGAGAGTATAAAAGAAATTCACTATTTGCCCCAGGGCACTTCTGAAATGCTTTGCAGGCCTGCTCTCAACCTTGCCGGGAACTCCGCCAAACCCTCTTACCAGGAGATCTCTTAAATCCCATCCCACACAATAGGCGGAAAGCAATCCAAGGTCATGAATATGCATCTCCCCGTTGACATGAGAATTCCGTATCTCAGGCGGATAAATTCTCTCAAGCCAATATTTGGCAGTTAATGCTGTAGCAATATGATTGTTCAATCCCTGGAGAGAATAACTCATATTACTGTTCTCGTTTACCCGCCAGTCTGATCTGTCCAGGTATTCCTCAATAAGCTCAAGACCTTCATTAAAAAGATCCTTGCTCTCCCGCAGCTTTCTATGCTGCTCCCGGTAGATGATATAGGCTTTTGCCACTTTGGCATGACCGCGCTCAATGAGCATCTTCTCAACAAGATCCTGTACATTCTCAACCGTGGGTATACGATCGTCTTTATAGATAATATTAAGAATGCCAACAACAGAATCAGAAACTGTCTCAGCAGCCTCACGGTCCGTGCCGCCTACAGCCTCGGCTGATTTAAAAATTGCATCAGTTATTTTAGCAAGATCAAAAGGAACTATTCTCCCGTCACGTTTACGAATAAATTTTACATCTAAGCTGCTTGCCATTTTACACCTGCCGAGTTTTACAAAAATAAGTATATACAAAATTGCATATTCACATAGAGATAGAAAATCCTATAGCTATAATTCGATATACTAATTTTTATATATTTTGTTGATTTATTTGACAGCTTACCCAAAAAGTATGAATGGGAGCCGGCTCTGACGAGGAAGTGCTTCTACCCCGTTTCCACAACCAGCTCCCACTCATACTTTTTTTAATAAGCCTTTGGAGCATGTCGCCAATGAGACATAAAACGTCTTATCAACTGGTTACTATTTCTATTAATAGTCACGATAAAAGTCAATAAAAATATTATGTCTCGAAAAAAAATTCAAGCATTTCCCGTTTATTCCGATATATATAATGGCAACTGTTCATAAAGTGTTTGATGGCTTACTCCATCTCTCTCTTTATGAACAGTTGCATAATGGTATCCAGTAAAATTTTGAGGCACGCTTTCTCAGTATTGTACACTCCAGTCTCCTGTGTCTTTATCGGGAACCATTAAATAATTATATGGAGAGTTTGCTATGAAAAAATATTTTTTTTGTATAATCGCTGCCCTTGTATCTGTTTTTATCTTATTGGCCTCTGTGAGCGCTAAATACGATAATGAATCCATCAATAAAATAATTCCTTCATCCAAAGACATCCCCGAGAATTTTGTCTTTGGTAAAATTCCGCGCTTTGCCAAAAACGTCCTTAAAGGCAATCCATGGATGCTCGACAAAAAAGCCATTAAACGGCTTACCGACAGGATCTACCCCGGCGGGAATTATAATACTATTTCAAATATCCATATGACCATCATGACCGACAAAAAAAATCCCTTTGGTGATGATATTGTCTGCTACATCATTGTTTATCGCGATAACCGGTCCGCACAGGTTGAGATAAAAAAAATGAACGACTTTGTAGGCTTTAACAGGGACAGAGCCATTCTGCTTACTAAAAATAATATAGTCGTTTTCATCCACGCCGACAATATTTCCAATTATGACCATATAAAAAATCTGGCCAATTCTATTGAGACGAAATTAGAGTCTATTTAGGGAGAAGTTGACAGTTTACGGTTGACAGTTTACAGAAAAAATTCATTACAGAGTCACTGTCAACTGCCCCTAAAACCGGTACGCAAGTCCCATTGTAAATGAGTGTATCAATAAAAATCCGTCTTTGAAAAAATGAGTGTCGAAAAAATAGAGCGATCTAAAATGTAAGCCTGATATTAATTTCATTCCGAAGCCGGCCCCTATTCCGGCAAAGGCATTCATTCCCGCTCCTGTGTCTATATTGCTTGCCCCGGAACTGAGGCTGGTGAAATTTATTCCTCCGTGGAGCCGGATCAACGGGTAGGGTACGGTTCCCGGTCTTCCGTAAAGATTATCAAAATAAAAGGAACCTACGGCTCCTAACTGGAAGAATAACATTGAGGCGTTCTCGTTTTCCATAATGAAATAATGAAAGTCCAATCCTGTTAACAGTCTCCCCAGCCCTTTGTTTGAATAGCCAAACAGCATATCCTGCTGAACCACTACTCCTGCCAATAAATTATACCTGGCCGATTCTACGTCACCGGAGTATGACCGTAATACCGAGTCGGCTTCGACCTCTATTGTTGAGGCGGAGGCCGCCTGTGGAGCCCCAATAATAACTATGCCGATAAAACAGGTAAACAAAAGGCTTGTTGTTGTTATTATTATTAATCTCACTAGTCAACCTCTATAACCAGGCCTTCAGCTATTACCGGTGCCTTGCCGGCAGAGCCCACTGTTCTTGTGCCGGTCCAGTCTCCAATATAGGTCTCTACATTGTTTCCACGCTTTTCGGGGTTATAAACAGTTTGCTGGTCTCCGTATTGATTTTCCACCCATATTGCTGAGATTAACTGCTCACAGGGAGCGAAGACTTCCTTGTTGTTGTAGTAATCCATAACCCGGTTTGTTGTTCCCTGGGCTGCCCCGTAACAGGAGCTGGGGTTTGGCCCATTGTCACTGCCGAATGGATGAGGGAGTCCAAAGTTATGGCCAAGTTCGTGCGCCACTATCTCGCTTAAGGTTGTGCTTGAATAACCGCTGGTTTTACTAAGAATGAGCACTCCCTTGCCTCCAACATACCCGAGTCCGGCGTAGCCGGCAGAAGGATCTTCGTCTCCGGCAAAAAATATTTTTAAGGGACCGCTTTCGTTATAGACAGTTCCTTTATCCGTAGACCCGGCATCATCGGTAAGGGTAAACTGGCTGGAGCTGCTCAATGTTCCGAGATCTACATCAGTGGTTGCCGGCACTTGAATATAAAACACTCTTATTTTGCTGTGATAGAAGGCGGTTTCCACCTGGGATACAAAATAATTGAGTAAACCTTCATCGGAACTGGTGAAAATGGTTGATAGATGTTCTGCCGCAGTCTCCGTTACACTGGAATGCAGATTAAACCGTTCACTCCCTGCGACCCCTGCGCTGGACCGGATCACAAACAAATCAATATCGGGCATAAAATAAGTATTTTCAGCATTGTTAAAATCTTCCAGTCCGCTACAGGCCTGAACCAGCAAAAGCGATATCAACAATATTCCGGAGAAAAAACTCCTCTTCTTCATACCCGCCTCCTTTTTCACCGATTACCGATTACCGATCACCCGGCCATCAGGGCCACCGATCACCTTCCCGCTCTCTATCTTCCAAACCGGATCGAAGCCCCGGTTTGGATCCTGAAAGACAAATACTGATAGCTGTTGCCCGCCGGGACAGTATTCGCGTGTTCTTCATCTATCGTAGACGCGAAATACCCGATTATTATACCACCTTCCGCGAAAAGTGTAAAGCCTTTAAAATCGAGCATTCCTCCCAGCAATATACGGATGGAGGGACCAAAGGAACTCTCCGTATAGGCAAGGGAACTGCTGCTCGATTCCCATTCTATTGACGACCATTCCGATCCCCCTGCCAGTTTTAAATAGGGGCTCACAACCGGCACCGGTTTTAGCCGTATAATAATGTCCATGCCGAATCCGTACATGAGGCTTCCCGATGCCGAAAATCCCACAGGCTGGTCATCGGCAATACCCAGCTTGCCGATCTCAAAAAAAGGCCCAATATCTATGTCGATATACTTGCCCATATTAAAAATTTTGTAAAAATTTATAATTGCTCCAAAACCGTGGCGGATCGATTTATTATTCTCCTGAAAATAATAAGAGGAAGTGGAATTCTTACTGCTTTCCTCAACTCCCAGGTAAGAATAAAAAAGCCCCAGGCCTGCGGAATACCGGGCCTGCAGCGGGCTGAAGAATGCTCCCGCGCAAACAAACGCGATCAAAAAAGAAATAACATGTATACTAAACCTTCTCTTTTTCATATATGTGCCTCAAAAAAAAATAAAATCAGGGACATGGTGCAAGGAGCAAGGTACAAGTCAAGAATTCTTCTATCAAAAAAATTGTTTTTTCACAAAATTCTCTCTTCATTTTCTTGCCTTTCACCTTTCACCTTTTCCCTGCCTTCCTTTCCCCTGTCTAAAACCCTTTCGATCTCGGAGATCCTGCTTAAAGCAAGCATGGAACTTGCGGTTTCACGAGCTTCTTCCATAGTAATACGGGAAAGGATCTTTTTTACCCGGGGGATGTAAACGGCATCCACACTCAGCGAGACCCGGCCGATCCCAATTAAAAAAGGAACATATTTCTCATCATTGGCCATATCACCGCACACGGAGACATCAATATTATGCCGGGCTCCCGCGTCAGCAACGGCCTTCAGGGATTTTAAAATAGCAGGATGATGCGGTATATACAGGTCCGCGACCTTTTCATTGGTCCTGTCTACGGCGAGCGTATACTGTATAAGATCATTCGTTCCCACGGATAAAAATCCGGCTTCCTTTGCCAGGTCGTCAATAATAGTAATAACCGAAGGAATCTCCACCATAAGACCAATCCGGGGATTTTCATTATACTCAATTTGCTCTTTTTTGAGCGCTTTCATACAATCAAAAACGATATCCCTGGCGTGAATAAATTGATCCAGTGAAAATATCATGGGAAACATTATTCGCAAATCGATCCCTTTGCCTGCTCTTAAAATAGCCCGGATCTGCTGAATAAAAATGTCTTCATGTTTAAGGGAAAAACGGATGGAACGCATTCCCAGGAAGGGATTTTCTTCATTTTCGGTCTCATAATAAGAAAGAACTTTGTCGCCCCCAATATCAAGGGTCCGGAATGTTACGGGTTTTCCCTTCATGTCCTTTACCAGTTTAGTGTATACAACAAGCTGCTCCTCTTCGGAAGGGAAATCGTTGCGTATTAGAAAAGGAAATTCCGTCCGGTATAAGCCGACTCCATCAATCTCTACCTCTTTGAGATGATTAATATCAGACAAAAGATTTACGTTCACCATTACTTTCACGGCGGTTCCGTCTTTCGTGCGGGCAGGCTGTTTATAAACATCATCCTGTTCCAGGAGATGATCCCGTGCCCTGTTCCTCTCTTCAAAGGTAGCGATAATTTCGGTAGAAGGATTAAGATATATATTACCCAGTTCCGCGTCCAACAGTATTGTGGTCTCTTCGGGAATATCCAGGAACCCGGGATCATCAGTAAAAATAAGCGGAATCTCAAGCGATCTCGCAAGAATAGAGATATGTGACGTCACCCCGCCGCTCACAAGAATTATTCCTTTGATGTCCTCAGCAGACATTTTGAGAAGCTCCGAGGGGAACAATTCCCGGGCGATTAGTATGTGGCCTTCGTATTGATGGGTCACGGTTTCTTCGGATATAATATTTCCAATAATCCTGTTCGCCAGGTCCTCAATATCATGAACCTTTTCCCGTATAACCAGGTTTGGGCTCACTGAAAAAATATCCCGGTACTTTTCATAAACACCAATAACAGCATTCGGAGGGTTAAGCCCTGCCTCAATATGCTTCCGCATCCCCCCAATAAAGCCATTGTCTTTAAGCATTAAAAGATGAGCGGCAAAAATAAGCGAAGCAGCATCACTCAATTTTTCCTCAACCTTTTTTTGCAGCTCCTCAAGCTGGTCTTCAGTAGCAGCCACTGCCCGGTTAAAATCATCAAGCGTGTAAGAAACAGCAAAATCTTTCTGTCCAACAAAGCCATCCGTACCGGTTCCGGCAACCACCGCTTGAGCATACGCGTATCCCTCGGAAGCTGCTTTTCCTTTAATAAGTGTCCGGCACGAAAAGTCCATGCAGCTGGTTCTTTTTCCCTGTTCTCCGGAAGCCGGACTAAACAACGGCATCAGCAATTTTACGTTTTCTATCATAGACGCGAGCTGGTTAGCTGTTGCCCGCATGGCCATTATATCCTGCTCAACAAAAAAAACATTCTCCGGCCGCTGCACAACAAGAACCCCAATCCGGGCATTGCCCCGGATAATGGGTACTGCCAGGAAAGACTGAAATAATTCTTCATTGGTTCCGGGGTAATATTTATAATTCGGATTCTCCTCCCCACACCGTTCGCAAACCGGTTCCAGGTTCAATAACGCCGTACCGGCAAGTCCTTCCCCAAGGTTCATTGTTATTTTGTTTATAAAATCAGGATTCAATCCTCTTGTTGCCTGCAGCACCAGCTCTTCGGTCTGTTCATTGTACATATAAATAGAACAGACTTCCGCGTTCATATGATCGGCAACCATTTCCACAATCATCTGGAGGAAGTCGGCCAGACTCATACTCTCTTCAAACAGACTGTTGAGATCTCCTATATCGCAAAGCATTTTAATATGATCGGTCTTCATTATATAACCCTGTTTTATGATTTATCATCAGCTCATCAACTATTCTTCGAATTGTCAATAAATTAATAACACCGACAACACCTTGCATTATGTTTAGCTATAATCTATCTGTGACATAACAAAAATCTTTTGACAATCAGGATAAAAATAGTATATTATTAGCAGATACTGATATCACAGAAGAGGAGGTTATAATGCGAACCTTTGATCCAGGCGGTAATAAATTCGTAAACCTTATTGAAGAGCATCATCAAGAGATTATAGAACACTTTATGAATGATATTCTCAAAAATTCAAAAACCTCAGGCTACCAAAATCTCAACAGGAAAGAAATATATAATATCGGGGACAGGGTATATAGAGAATTATCCAAATTTGTTTCCGGCGGCCATACTGAAGATGATGTAGGCAAACTGTATAAAAAAATCGGGCAGAAACGCTATAACCAGGGAATACCATTTTCGCATGTATTCGAAGCCCTGGTGCTTCTGAAGCGTCATCTCTGGCTCTATGTACAGGAAAATCTTGAACTGGAAATCAGTGACCTTCAGCAGGCAATAGCTCTTAGTAATAAAGTGGTACTCTTCTTCGATAGGGCTGCCCTGTTTATGCTTGAGGGGTATGAGAGTGAAATATATAAAAAATTCTAGTTCTCAAGCAATAGAGTGCTGTTGAGCATGAATAAACAGGTACACAAAAACATGGAAAGTCATGATCCAAATGGGATAGAAATCTCTTCGAAAAAAGAGATTTTAACCAATTGTGTTATATTTAATCTTGACTCCCAAATCTTCGCCATTGAGATTTTCTATATTCAGGAGATAACCGGACTGGTTGAGATAACATACCTGGAGGGCGGAAAACCATATTTTATAGGAACGATAAATCTGCGTTCCTTTATTACTCCTGTTATTGACCTGCGAATAAGGTTCAACATACCACAGCGGGAATATGACAGCACCACTGTAATACTGGTCGTAGAAGCAAAGATGAAACTGCTGGGACTCATAGTCGATTCCATATCCGATATTACTGCCATACCATTACATGAGATAAAAGACATGCCGGAATTTACTCCTCCGGTAGAAGAAAACTTTATTAAAGCAGCGGCCGGGGACAGCAGCAATATAATTACGATCCTGAATGTTGAAGAAATATTATTTGCGGAAAATATTTTCAGCAACGTACAATAAGGAGCAGGGGGATGAGTCGAAATAACGAAAATCTTAATAATGACAACATTGCCTTTGCAGCTGAAAATGAAAAACCATGGAAGCTAATAATTGCCGATGATGAAGAAGAAGTGCAATCTATCACCCGGATGCTTCTTCTTGACTTCTCTTTTATGGGAAGAAAGCTGGAGATATTAAGTTCTTATTCCGCCACAGAGACCATGGAACTATTCAAGAATAATCCCGATACTGCCCTTATTCTTCTTGATATTGTAATGGAAAATAACCAAAGCGGTTATAAGGTAATTCGATACATCCGCGAGAAGCTGGACAATCACACTGTCCAGATTATTCTTCGAACAGGGCAGGCAAAGCACGAGCCCCAAAAAAACATCGTTGAAAAATACGAAATAAACGATTACCAGTCCAAAACCGATTTAACTGCTCATGAATTATTTACCACATTAATGTCCTTATTTCGCGCCTACGAGACAGCCTCTTCCTATGAAATGCTTAACCGGGAGCTTAAAGAGCGCAATAAAAAAATAAAAATTATGAATGAGCTGGTGATCCAATCGGGGGAAGAACGAAGAAAAAGCGAAGAGCTGTACCGCCTGCTTGTGGAAACAATGACCGATGGGCTGGTCCTGGTAGATAAAAATATAATGTTAACCTACGTTAATCCCAGGATATGTGAATTGCTGGAATACTCAAATGATGAAATGGTTGGCCGCTATATTTTTGATTTTTTCGATAAACCAAACACCGCCATATTACAAGACCAGATCGACCGGCGGAAACACGGAGAGGAAGCTCCATACGAAATTGAATGGACCGGGAAAAACGGAAATAAACTTTCCACAATAATGTCTCCCAAGGCGATATTCGATCCCAATTCAAATTTTTTGGGCAGTTTTGCAGTAATTACGGATATAACCGGGAGAAAGAGAACAGAAGAAAAAATAAAAATACTGAATACGGAACTGGAGCAGCTGGTAAACCAGCAATTTGCCGAACTTGCGGAAAAAAATATCGCTTTGTATGAATCTTTGGAGACCATCCAGGCAACAAAAGAACAGCTCATCCTTACGGGAAAAATGGCGGATCTTGGCAATCTGGTAGCGGGAGCAACCCATGAAATTTCAACTCCCCTGGGGATTGGGATGACTGCGGCCACGTTTTTAGAGGAAGAAACCGGAAAAATATCAAAACTAAAAGAAAAAAACATTATGAAGCGGTCCGATTTTGATGCATACCTGGAAGTCGCAACCGAGTCCTCCCGCATTCTCATTTCTAATATTAGACGTTCGGCAGAGCTTTTCAGAAGTTTTAAAATCATCGCGGTTGATCAATGCAATGAGGAAAAAAGAAAATTCAAGGTACGTGAGTACATTGATGAAATACTGTTAAGTATGCGCCCCAGGCTTAAAAAAACAGAACATGAAATTACTATTGCCTGTTCCAACAATCTTGAGATCTTCAGCTATCCCGGTGCTTTTTCCCAGATCATCAGCAACCTGGTAATTAATTCCCTCATACATGGATTTGAACAGATTCAGAAAGGAAAAATTGAAATAACAGTGACCCCGGACAAGACCAATCTCATAGTCATCTATAAGGACAATGGAAAAGGGATCGAGAAAAAACTAATCCCAAAAGTATTCGATCAGTACTTTACAACCAGGCGTGGTAAAGGAGGAAGCGGCCTTGGCACGTATATTATTCATAATATTGTAACAGAAAAACTGAAAGGTACAATCACCTGCGAGAGTGATATGGGAAAAGGCGTAACCTTTACAGTAACGATGCCGCTATAACGAGCCCGGGAGCAGAAATGGAAAGGAGCCGATACGACAACACAAACCATTTTACTGATGAGTCATACGGTATGGCTGATTGGGTATGGGAAATCGACCGGAAGGGAATCTACACGTTTATATCGGAAAACGTGTGCCGCATACTGGGCTATCAATCGACAGAGCTTATAGGAACCAGTCTCTTTGATTGGATAGAGGAAGAAGAAAGCGGGAAAATAAAAAAAGTGTTTCATAGAATACGTTCCCAGGCATACCCAATAATTGATCTTGAAACCTGGCGCCTTACGAGGGAAGGAGAGCCGGTATGTATATTAACCAATGGGATTCCCATTCTTAACGAAGAAGGTACCGTTACCGGTTTCCGCGGAGTAGACAAAGACATAACACGGTTAAAACATACCGAAAAAGATCTCCTTAACAGCCGGGAACGATATAGACGAATAACAGAGGCAATTACGGACTACATCTATACTGTCCGGGTCGAAGACGGATGCGCTGTTGAAACTATCCATAGCCCTGCCAGTGCCGTTATTACCGGGTATACTCCCGATGAGTTTGCGATGAATCCCCATCTCTGGATATTAATGGTTCATAAAGATGACCGTGACGCAGTAAAGGAACAAGCCCGGCAAATACTTACGGGAATAGCCGTCCCTCACCTGGAACACCGCATAATACGGAAAGACGGCACCCCCCGGTGGGTAAAGAATTCGTTTGTTCCAAATTATAATGCAAACGGCACACTCCTGTCGTACGATGGCGTTATCCGTGACATTTCCGAACGCAAAAATATCCAGGACCGGCTTCAGTACCGGGCCGAATTCGAACGTATCATTTCCAACATTTCAGCGAAGTTCATTAATCTTCAACCCGATGAGATCAACAGGGGAATTGATGAAGCCCTGAAGCTTATTGGCGAATTTTCTAAAGTCGACCGGTGCTACATCTTCCAGGTATATGAAAACGGGACAAAAGTTGACAATACTCATGAATGGTGCGCGGAAGGGGCAGCCCCCCAGGTAAAAAACCTAAAAGCTATCAACCTGGACCTGTCTTCATGGATCACCCAAAAATTAAAAAGACTTGAGGTAATACACATCCCCAGTATTGAAGCCATTCCGCAGGAAAGGGAAAAGGTGAAACAATTTTTCCGGAACCGGGAAGTTAAATCCATGATAACCGTTCCAATGGTTTCACGGGGACTCCTCATTGGCTTCTTCGGCTTCGACACAGTTCATTCTGAAAAAAGCTGGTCCGAGGAAACCATTACCCTGCTAAAGATCATTAGCGAAATATTCACCAATGCCATTGAACGAATGGGATATGAAAAAGCACTGATAGAATACCGGGAAAACCTGAAAAAACTTGTCGAGGAACGGACAGCGGAATTAACGGCACTAAACAAATTGCTTCGGGAAGAAGTGAATGAACATAGAATGGCGGATATCGCGCTCCGGGACAGTGAAGATAAATTTAGAACAATCTCAGCTTCCGCTCCGGACGCGATTATTATAATCAACAATTCCGGGGAAATCACCTATTGGAATGATTCAGCTGAAAAAATATTCGGCTATACAAAAGAGGAAATAACCGGAACCGAACTGTCCTCATTACTGCCTTTTCATAGCTACGATACCCTTATTAAAAAGGGGTATAACAAATTTGCCAGGATTCGGACTCATGCCAGCAAAGACCGTATTCTTGAATTGACGGCAATTAAAAAAGACGGATCAGAAATCCCTGTTGAAATTTCCATATCATCCATAAAACTGGAGGACCGGTGGAACGCTATCGGGATCGTGCGGGATATTACGGAACGAAAGAAATCGGAACGCCAAATATCACGGCTGGCAACAGTAATAGAACAGGTTAATGAATCAGTTGTTATTACAAACCTGAAAGGCTCAATTGAGTATGTTAATCCTTTTTTTGAACGATCCACCGGGTATAGCGCTTCCGAAGTACTGGGGGAAAATTCAAGAATACTAAAAAGCGAACTCAATAAACCGGAAGTCCATAAAAAATTGTGGAATACCATCAGCGACGGGAACATCTGGCAGGGGACTCTTCGAAATAAGCGAAAAGATGGAGTCCTCTTTGATGAGGAAGCGAGTATTTTTCCCATAAAAGACAGTTCCGGAAACATTATAAACTATGCAGCCGTTAAGCGGGACATTACGGAACGGAAAATTGCCGAAGAAGAATTAATCAAACACTCCCGGGCTGTAGAACAAAGCCTCAACTCCGTAATGATTACCGGGAACGATGGGACCATTGAGTACGTAAACCCAAAATTCTCGGAAATTACGGGTTATTCCTATGAAGAAGTTATGGATAAAAATATTTCCGGTTTCCTTCAGCAGGTCCCGGTAGAACCTGACGGTTCGTATGAAGATATATGGGGAATATTGAACACAAAAGGCGTGTGGGAAGGTGAATTATATAACAACAAAAAAAACGGCACCTATTTCTGGGAATTTGCTTCAATTTCTCCTGTTAAAAATCCCGAAGGTGAGATTACCCACTATCTTAAGGTTGCGGTTGATATTACCAAACGAAAGGCTTCCGACAGGAAACTGCTGTCGGCAATGGAACGGGCAGAAGTTGCGAACCGCATAAAAAGCGAATTTCTTGCCAACATGAGTCATGAGATCAGGACACCCATGAACAGTATCCTCGGGTTTATTGAACTCCTGGGAAACACCTCTCTTGATGAAAAACAGGATGAGTATGTCTCAATAATAACCAGCAGTTCAAAGACACTCCTGGGGATCATCAATGACATTCTCGATTTTTCCAAAATTGAGAGCGGCAAGCTTGAAGTTGATGCCATCACCTTTTCTCCTGAAGATGAATTCGAACCGCTTATTGAACTCTTCGCGGTAAAGACCAATGAAAAAATTATAGATCTAATTGAATATATTTCTCCGGAACTTCCCGAATTTATCATAGGAGATCCACTTAGAATAAAACAGGTTTTAAGCAACCTTATTAGCAACGCAATAAAATTTACTCCCGAATACGGACGGGTTTTTGTTGAAATAAAACCAGTGGAAAATTCCGGTGATCCCTGCGGCATTATCTTCTCTGTTACCGACACAGGGATAGGAATAGAAGATGACAAACAAAAAACTATTTTTGAAGCCTTTTCACAGGCAGACGGTTCCGTTAGCAGAAAATACGGCGGAACAGGACTTGGACTGTCCATTTCTTATAATCTTGTTAAGCTCATGAACAGCGAACTTCACTTAAAGAGCGCAATAAACGAAGGAAGTACTTTTTCTTTTCAGCTCGACTTCCCGGTTAGCAAAAAAAACAGAATAATAACCAGGCGAAACTATTGTAAAGATATAAACTACTATCTGTATACTCCCGGCAATAAATGGAATCAACAACTGGAGGTTATTGAACGGTACCTGGAATCATTTAATTGTCATATCGACAGGATCAGCAGCAAAACAAAATTCAATGAACTTCCTCCCCGGAGTTTGATTTTTATCCTTTATTCATCATTTCCCGATTCATTAACTAAAAGTGAAAAGCGGAAAGAGATACAAGAAATCCGAAAGAATAACAACAATCAGGATAATCCTTTCTCTATTATCCTGATTGCCAATGAAAGAGAAAAAGATGGGGTTTATATTCTAAAGAATACTGTTTCCGATGTTATCTACCAACCGGTGAACGGTTCCAAAATATTAAATGCCATTATAGGGGGACAGCACGGAAAGATCATGACCGATGAAACAAACCGGGAACAGCACATCCTTGCGGACCCCAGGTTCACGGGCAAAACCCTGGTTGTGGAAGATAATGATATCAACCAGAAACTCATTTCCATTATGCTGGAGGAATTAGGGATTGAAGTGGAAATAGCCAATAACGGCGAAGAAGCTGTCGACAAATTCCGGAACAACACCTACGATCTTATTTTAATGGATGTGCATATGCCGGTAATGGACGGCATAGAAGCCACCAGGCAATTGCTGAGTATGGAAAAACAGGAAAAACGAATTCATACTCCCATTGTTGCTTTAACCGCCGACGCAATAAGCGGAGACAGGGAAAAACTTATTAACCAGGGAATGGACGATTACCTGTCAAAACCGATCAATACCACAAGGTTAATCAAAATACTACAGCTATACCTGCATCAGGATACTATCGAAAAAAATAAAGACGAAATTCCATATGAACTGCATGCTGCCGCCAGTGATATGGGAGTTAAGGTAAACGTTTTAAAAAAACTTTTAATAAAATTCCTTACAGGAACAGAAAGATATACAACTGCAATTCAACAAAGGCTTGAACAAAATTCATATGAAGCCGTTTTCCAGGAAGCCCATAAATTAAAAGGAGCAGCACTTAATTTACGGCTGGAACAACTGGCTGCCCTTTCCCTGGAACTGGAAAAAAACGCAAAAATAAAAAATAATATTGATTCTTTTCTCATCCTGGATAAAATAGTAGAAGAAATTAACCGGTTAAAAATCAGGGAATTCTCAACAATTATTGATCAGGCCGAAGAATAAGGGTAGAGTAAAAAAAACATGGAAACAATTTTGATAGTTGACGACATGCCGGCCAATACCTTTGCCTTAGAAAGAATATTGAAGCAAAAAGACTGGAACACCCTTATTGCTGAAACCGGGGCCGATGCCCTGAAAATTATCCGGGAAGAATTACCCAACGCAGTGCTGCTCGATATTATGCTGCCGGACATAGACGGTCTTACAGTCCTTGAAGAGATTACCAGCAACAGTATAACAAAACACATTCCCGTTATTATGGTCACGGCACAAACCGATGATGAGGTACTAAAAGATGCCTTTGAGAAAGGCGCTGTTGATTTTATAAAAAAACCGATCAATAATCTTGAGCTTCTGGCCAGGGTGCAGACCGCGCTGCGTTTGAAAAACCAGGATGAGCTTAAAAAAAGCGAAACAGCATTCCGAAAAAGCCAGGCCAGGTTCTCCGCTATCCTGGATATTGCCCCTGATGCCATTATTTCAATCAATGAGAACCAGGAGATTATTCTTTTTAATAAAGAAGCCGAAAATATATTCGGCTATACATACGATGAGGTTAAAGGAATGCCCCTGGACACTCTTTTGCCGGAAGAATTCAGGCAAATCCACCAGGAGCATGTTAACGAGTATATGAACTCCTCCTCCGGTCCCCGGTATATGGGAAATCGGAAAAATATAAATGGAAGAAGGAAAAACGGGAATCAATTCCCCGGAGAGGCTTCCATATCGAAAATAAACATAGAAGGGGAGATACTGTTAACAACCATTTTCCGGGATATTACGGAACGCAAGCAGGCAGAAGAAGAACTGCACACAGCAAAAGAGAAGGCAGAGGCTGCCAACCAGGCTAAAAGCCACTTCCTGGCCAATATGAGCCACGAAATCAGAACCCCCATGAACGCGATCATGGGATTCGCGGCCATCCTCCTTGGAAAAGAAGATGATCCGGAAAAAGCAAAAAAACTGGAAATAATGATGCAATCAGGGGAATCACTGCTTAAAACCATTGATAATATTCTTTATTATTCAAATATTGAAAGTGATGAAATAAGAATACACAACTCCTCTTTCTCTTTTTACGACCTCTGTTCCCGCCTTAAAACCCTGTTCATAAAGGAAGCACGGGCAAAAGACACGATATTCACCATTACCGTAGACCCGTCTATTCCCCCGAACGTTTCCGGGGATGAAAAATGGATCGAACTTGTTCTGAACAGTGTCATTGGCAACGCTCTTAAATTCACGAAGGAAGGAACCATAAATATTGATTGCAATTACATAAATAATGGTGTTAAAATAGAAATTTCAGATACGGGCATTGGCATCCCGGAAGAGAAACTGGAAACGGTCTTTTTCCCGTTTTCACAAGCAGACGACACTGCCACCCGTAAATACGGTGGTGCCGGACTGGGATTACCAATAGCCAGGGGTTTGATAGAAAAAATGGGGGGGACAATCGGTTTAACAAGCACTGTTGGAACAGGATCAATGTGTACTATTACCATCCCGCTTCAACCGGACCGGACCCCATAGATAGAACGTAAATACGAGGTGAAATATGATTTCAAATATAAAAGCCATATCCGTAGATGATGAAGAAATAAACCTTTTACTCATAGAGGAAATGGCAAAAGAAATTGGCCTGGCAGTTCAAGCTTTTACGAGCCCATTAAAAGCGCTGGAATTTATCAGTACAAATGAAATTGATCTTGTCTTCGTTGATTATATGATGCCAGAGATGGACGGAGTTCAATTAATAAAGCAGGTTCGAATTCATCACCCTGAGATACCAATCGTTATGATAACCGCTGTCGTTGGTGATGAAAATTTAAAGCTCGATGCCATACGGGCCGGTGCTACGGAATTTTTAACCAAACCCCTCAAAGGGGCCGAATTCACCGCCCGGGTGAAAAACCTGGTAAACCTGCGAACATACCAGGTTCTCCTTATGGACAAAGCCAAACTGCTTAAAGTTGAAGTTGAAAAAGCTACTACTGAAATAATAAAACGGGAACATGAATCACTCCTGGTCCTGGGTAATGCTGCTGAATATAAAGATCCCGAAACCGGCGCTCATGTATCCCGGGTTGCTCATTATTCAAAAATGATAGCCGAGGAACTGGGTGAGTCGGAAGAGGTCCGGGATCTTATTTTTAACGCTTCTCCCCTCCACGATGTGGGAAAAATCGGTATCCCCGACTCCATTCTCTTAAAACCGGGCAAGTTGACCTCGGAAGAATGGGATGTTATGACCACTCATGCCAGGATCGGGTCCGATATTCTTCAAAACGCCACAAGTCCTTATCTCCAGGCAGGAGCCATTATTGCTCTTTCCCATCATGAAAAATTTAACGGAAAAGGGTATCCCCAGAAACTGAAAGGATCGGATATTCATCTCTATGGCAGAATCACCGCGGTGGCGGATGTTTTTGACGCGTTAACAAGCAAAAGACCATATAAAGATCCCTGGCCTTTTGAAAAAGCTGTTGGGCTCATAGAAGAAGAGAAAGGAGAGCATTTCGATCCGGAAATTGCCGATATATTTCTCAATAATATCGACCGGGTAAAGACCATTTATAATGTGATAAAAGATCCTACGGAAATAGATATCGATCCCAAAACTTAAAGGCAGGCGTTTTCAAGATCCTCCCAGGTGAGTTCTTCCCGGATGCCAAACCTGGTAAGGGCAAAGTCGAACTTAACCGGGTCCAGGGGGATCATCTTTTTAAACCCGGCGGTGATTTCCACAGCGGTTTTAAGATTGGCGCTTTTTCGCGCGGTAAAACAATAGGCCAGTCCAAAACGGTACATATGCGTATCCAGGGGAACAATAAGCTTTGACGCGGGCATATCACCCCACCCCGACGGGTCTACCTCATCATTCCGTACCATCCATCGAAGATAGAGGTTCAGCCTTTTGCAGGCGCTTCCCCTACGGGGGTCGGCAAGGAGACTGTTGGTTTTTAAACCCGATGCTTTTAGTAAACTATCAACAAAATATTGCAGAGCCGGGATATAGTTTTCATGGCTCTTTTCATACCCTTTTTTAAAGCAATTTTCCAGTGACCCATCCTGTTCCAATATTTTTTTGATGCCTTCAAGAAAAGCAGATAACTCCCGGTCCGTGGTAAACCGGTGTTTAAATCCTTTAAAAAGAGAAGACAGGCTGCGGGAACTATTATCGGCAATAAATTTTTTTGGCTCTTTTCCCAGTATATCAAGAACGGAACGGACCGATTTCAGGATTTGTGCTACCCTGCCATAGGCAAGTGATGAGGCAATAAGACCAACGATTTCCCTGTCCATAGGATCTTCATAGTCATACAAAAACTGGAGCGGATCGGGTTCCACATAGATGCGTTTGTTGTATTGGGAGTAGATTTTCTCTAAGGTGTTTAGTGTTACTGTGGGCATAAGTCAGGTTCAAGGGAAAAGGTTCAAGGAAAAAGTATAAAAACGCGGTTGTTTAAACCGCGCTTTCAAATATACAGCCCTTATATGGAATAAGAAACGCCAAATGTTGAGTAGAACCTGCTCATGTCTTTTACAGGAGGTGTACCGACGTTATAAAAATCCTTCGCCGGTACCAGGAGATAATTAAAACTACTGGTAATTTCAGTGTTACCGGCTTTAACCGACAGTCCTGCGGAAAGGGTAATATCACTAACGCCGCTCGCGCTTGTAGCTGCGCTTGCATTATTATAATATCCTGCTGATAGTCCTAAGGAAAGGGCAGCCGCGTCTTTGATCAAATCTATATCATGACCAATGCCAAGCTGGATATAAAAATCTTTCTTGGCTTTTGACTCTATATAATAATCATGGTTATAGGTTAGTTTTGGCGTTAATGGAAGAAAATCAAGGGCAACAAAAACTGTCCCGACAAGCACGTTGTTGGTTTTCTCATTATAAAACCAGAAGAACCAGGCGCCTCCTCCCACGGTGATCATATCAGCAATAGTTATGGAATAATCGAGGCCAAGGTCATTTGCGTGACGAGTGTTGATCTTTGTTGTCCCATCAAGTGCAGGCTCATTGTCGAAAATAACATCCTCTGAGTATTCACCCAGGTACGATATGGTAAATCCCGCTATTGAATAGGAAGCTGAAGGAAAAAACGCTCCGTCTCCTGCATACCAATAAACACCTCTCCAGAGATAGTTGCTTTGATATGTAAGCCCAACAGTAATACCAATGCCGTCTGAAGAAGCTTCAACAGCGGCTGGCTCTTCGGCTGGTACAGCTTCCTGAGCAAAAACGGCCTGAACCGAAAAGACCATTATGCTTAAACAAAGACCTAATATTATTTTTTTCATGTATAAACTCCTTATTTTTATAATATTACAATTCTCCATATATATTAAACACCAAAAAAAAAGAATTGTCAATAATAATTAACTCTGAATATAGTCAATTCACTGTATTTTTACTTGACTAACAGTATTAATTTTCGTCTATTTCATGACAAAGAATGAGGAGAAAATATGTATATCAAACTATCAAATATGATGCAAATTCCCGTTCGTTTACTCATTGCCGTATTAATTATAGCAGGAATTTCAGCTTCTACTAACGGATGCAAGTGTTCTAAGGAAAAAGGCCGCTATTACAACGAAAAAGAAGGCTTTTCAATTATGCTGCCGGAAAAATGGGAACAAAGAAGGAACATCATACCCGGCGCTCCAATAACCGCATTTGCTCCAACCGACAGAGAGACTCTATTATTCCGCACCAGCCTTGTTGCCGCAGTCGATCTTGCTGATCCCGCAGCATCACTTGACGCCCAAATAGAAGAACTGGGAAAAGCCTTAAAAAAACAGCTTCCGGACTTCAAAATTCTCGAAAAGGGAAATACGCTTATAGATAAGAATAAAGCAGCTTTTTTTACTTATGAATATGAACATACGGGAATGAATCCCAGAGTTATCTCTTATGTTCTGCTAAAAGGTAAAAAACGATATGTGCTTACGGGTGCAGCTCTAGCGGAAGAATTCCCGGCATATGAAGAAATCTTTAAAAAAAGCATAATGAGTTTCAGATATGAATAATCTTTATAATGATAGTGACTTTGAATTTTATAAATCGCTTATTCTGGAAGTCGGCAGGATTGCCCTGGATCTTCAGAAAAGTGAACTGGAAATCGAACGAAAAAGCGACTCTTCCATCGTTACCCAGGTAGATACAAAAATACAGGAGCTTTTGATTAAAGAAATATCGGGCAAATATCCCGGAATTAATTTCATTCATGAAGAAAATTTCGACAGAACACAGGCTTCTGATATATCTGATGATACAATTTCGGTGATAATTGATCCCATTGACGGCACTGCCATGTACACCATGCGGCTACCCATCTGGTGTGTATCCATTGGGATATTTAAAGGATATACCCCTCTTTACGGCTTTGTCTACTCCCCGGGCTCGGATATGCTCTTTTATAACGACAACGATCATTCTTATCTGAATAATAACATTGTTACGGTAGATGAAAATATCAAGATCGACAAAGAGACCAATATCTTTTACGCGTCGGAAATTAAAATGATTTACCGGATCAATTTTCCGGGTAAGGTACGGAACCTGGGCTCCACCGCTCTTCATGCCTGTCTAACTGTTGACAATAAAAGAAACAGGCTCCTGGCCTTCCTGGGAGGGGCTTTTTTGTGGGATTGGGCTGCCGCAATACCAATCATATTAAAGGCAAAAGGCCATGTTCGATATATAAACGGTAAAGAGGTCGATTATAAAAAAATAATCGAAAACCACTATCTCCTCACCGACTATCTCCTGGTTCATACCACCGACGACTTCGAATCAATCCAAAATATCTTCCAGAGGATAGAAGAGAGGTAAAAGGAAAAACAGGGGCAAGGTACAGGGTAAAAGGGACAAGTGGGGAGAGTCTTTTCTTGCCTTGAGCCTTTCACCTTGAGCCTTTCACCTGCCTCTCACATCCGTTGGGATCATTCCGGCAGTGCGGGCTGCTTCAAGTCCGGGATCTCCGTCTTCAAAGACCTGGCAGTACCGGGGTTCAATATTCATGAGTTCCGCGCATTTTAAAAAAGTATCGGGCGCGGGTTTGTGGTTTTCCACATCTTCGGCAGCAACCATTATGGAAAAGAATTTATCGAGCCCTATTATTCTTATTATTCTCTCCGCGATTATTCGCCTGCCCCCGGTTCCCAGGCTTATTGGCATATTCCCATGAGACCGGTAAACCAGGTCAACAACGGGCTCTATTGGTTTTACCAGGTCCAGCTTTTCCAAAAAGGCCTTCTCCTTGAGCAGCATTATCTCCTCAAGGGCCATAGTGCATCCAAACCGTTCATTTAAAAGAGGGATTATTTTTATAGTTGGATACCCGGCTAAATTGTAAAAAAGTTCCTCGGTAAAATCAAAATTATAGCCTTTTACCGCCTCCTGCCAGGCCAAAAAATGGATTGGCATTGTATCTGCTAATGTTCCGTCAATATCAAAAATCAGGGCCTTTGCCCTTGAATCGATCTCAATTTGTACTAAACTCATATGATATACTTATCCTTTAAAAAAAATCATACCATTTCTTATTTTTTACATAAAAATTACAAGTAAAAAGAACCGTTTACCAATTTTGTCTTGATTTTATTAAAGTCTAAATTACTTTCATCAAATAATATGCGGCTTTCCGAATGAGCTGCTTTAAGAAATATCTTTATCATAGGTAATGAAAATGGGATTAAACATCAAAAAAGTAAACAATATTATTATTCTTTATCTAAGAGGCAGACTGGATGTGCATGTATCTCCTGAATTGGAAAATGAGATTAATTCCATACTAACAAATGAACCAAACTGCCATCTTCTTTTCGATCTAACGGAAGTGGATTATATGAGCAGCTCCGGTCTAAGGATCTTTGTATCTACAATGAGGATCTTAAATGAATCAAGAAGAGAGCTTAAACTGTGTAAAATGAACGAAACAGTGAGAGAGATATTTAAAGTTATCGATACGATTGATATGTTTGATATTTATCCAACAGAGGAAGAAGCGTTAAAAACATTTCCGTCAGAATAGCGTTGAAATATCCGGAAACACTCCACAATATCGGTTTATTTCACATAAAGCTTCCGGATATTAGAATAATCCGCTTTTTTCTCCTCTGTGTAAATACAATATTGATCTTTACCCAGGTATTTCGCCTCATACAGAGCATTGTCGGCTTCATTTTGTAATCTTTTATATGATTCTTCAATATCGGAATCAACAACCGCTCTTTCCCTGTTAAAACTATACATGAGGCTCGATACACCGGCACTGACTGTTACCGATATTTTATCCCCGCCATATTCCAGGTCCAGGCCCCTGATGCACTCATAAATCTTGTCCAGGTATGTGATTGTTCCTTCAATATCCGTTGATGGAAGGAGTGCATCCATCTCTTCTCCTCCAAAACGGATAACATAGTCCGTTGGCCTTGAATTGCTTCGTATGGTATTCGCGATTTCCACCAGGACTTCATCACCCAGGTCATGGCCATACTTATTATTAAAAATGGAAAAATCATCAATATCGAACCGTACCAATGAAACATGATACCCTACGGGGCCTATTCCATGGTATATTCTGGAGGCTGTTTTTATTATATCAGTGAGGTAGTCTTTTTTAAATTTTAATAAATTTGTTTTTTCATCAATATTGACTTTCTGCTCTAAAAGCTTGTACTTATTAATTAACGAAAAATAATCCAGTTCCGATTTACGCAGATTCTCAACAATTTCATCCGTAACAGCATCATGCATTAATAAATGCGTTAATATGCTGATATTCCTTATTTGAAACTCATTGAGCTTTCTTGATTCCTTCTCTTTCTGCTCTTCCTGATTATTTTCCATAAAATAGGCCTTTAAGATAGTACGATATTGATATATAATATAAATATCTCATAACTATTCTATAAAGTCAACAAAATTATAAACAAAGATTTTTTGGGAAGAGATTTTGTGGAAGCGCGGTTTTTCGCAACCGCGCTTTCAAGAGACTAGAACGAGGAAACACTATAGCCGCCAACAGTGCCGCTGATAGCCGGCAGACCATTGTCTTTCACAGAAAGACTGAGATCCCAGGTCATGGAACCGGAAATATCGCCCGAAATGGCAAGTGTTCCCGTACAGGCTGCGGTAAAATCAGAACTGTCACCTTCTACAGTAACTATCAATTCACCATTCACAACAAAACCCTCTGTTGAAAAATTCTTAAAGGTGATAGCTATTATATGCCCTGAATCCGTCTTACTGCTGGAAATACTTATTCCCTCAAGGCTAAAACCTGAAGAAGATTTTGATGAATTAGCTTCAGCAAAAACAGCATTACTCACTGTTGATGAAAGCGCGTTATAAACTGTTTTAGCCTCATTCATGCTCAAAGAGTTTTCATCCTCAAAACAGGAAACAAACCCAAATGATGATGCGAAAACCAGGATTAATAAAAATAATTTGGATGATAGCTTTTTCATATTCATAGAACTCCTTTTATTTTTGTCTCTTTTTGCGAATCTTACTAATATACAAAAAAAACATGCTTCCGGCAAATTTTTCTATAAAAAATAGCAAAAAATAGTAAAAAACAGTAAAAAACACTGAAAAACTCAATATTTTTAGACATAATCTACCCCATTAATGTTACAAAAAAGCAGAAAAGTTATTCATTTCTTTCAAAAATCGACCGATTCAGAGAACAGGTCAACAAGCCCAGTCCACGGAGGGATGGGTATGGCCTGGGAGGTTAATATGGATAATCTCATGAAAACGGAGGATCGTGAGATAAAGCCGGGTAAAGTACGAGGAAATCCAAAAAAGATACAGGAGTATCGGGACAGGATTTCCGATGAATCATATCTGGACCATGCAATTTCAAAGATTGCCACTGATTTATCTCATTATCTAACGAAATGAAGTAATGGTATTATCTGGGAATCGGTATGCAAATACCGGTTTAGAGCACATTAGAGCGGGTGGTGGCCATACACCGCCCGCTCTAAAAACAACAAGGCTGCTATTAATAACATGGAAAAAAAAGAAGGAATACAAATAATAAACAAAAAGAACTCATATTTTGCTCTTCAAGAAAACAAGGTATTAAAGACATTATTCTATAGTTTATTCCTGGTCATTATTGTCTCACTTATTTATATCTTCAGATATTACTTGTGGCCTTTTTTATTTGCCATTATCCTGTATGTTGCTCTGAAACCGCTTCATGACACTATTACCAAATATGTAAAAAGCCGCACGCTTAGTTCAAATATTGTAATTCTTGCTCTCTTTTTATTAATATTGGTACCGCTTTTTTTCCTGCTGCTCTCTCTAGCAGGACAGATATCCTCTTTAACAGAACAGATATCCTCTTTATTAAAAGACGGTGAAGTCTATACAGCATTTATAAACAAGATAAAGAGCAACGATTTTATTAATAATGCCATACAAAAATTCAATATCAACCAAGATGAACTCTTTAAAAATGGCGTAAAATTTATTCAGGAGAAGGCCGGTACAGCATTCTCAAATATCTCTCTAATTGTAACCCTTCCGGTTAATTTTTTGATTAATTTCTTTTTTATGCTTCTCATGCTCTTCTTCCTGTTAAAAGACGGTGAAAAATTAGGCACGACCGTGTATAAAACACTGCCCTTTCCCGACGATATTGAAAAAAAGGTTATTGACCGCCTAAAAGAAGTGATCAAAGTTCTTTTGGCCGGCAACCTGCTCATTATGCTTTTACAGGGTTTTATGATCGGTTTAGGTCTCAAGATTGCCGGGTTAGACGAAACGTACCTGCTCTGGGGAAGTATTGCTGCCATATTATCCCTCATTCCTGTTGTGGGAACATCTCTCATATGGCTTCCTTCGGTGCTCTATTTAGTAGTTACCGGGGATTATGGATATGCAATATTTGTAGGGGCATGGTCTCTTTCCTGGTACCTTATTCTTGAAAACCTGCTCAAGCCAAAGGTTTTTGGAGAACGGCTTAATTTTCATCCCGTATTATTCTTCTTTCTTCTTCTTGGCAGTATTAAAGCACTGAGCCTTCCCGGTGTTTTAATCGGGCCTATTCTTCTTACTCTTTTTTATTCATTCTGGGAAATCTACAAATTGCTGGATGAATACGACATGGGGAAAAAGATTACTGAGAACCCGGACTCAGGGCTTGCGCCTTGAAAACGACGTTACGTAACGTCGTTTTCAAAAGGAACCTGCAACTATTTCTTAAATACTTCATTTAAAAACTGGAGTATTTTTGAGGTTACCTTTTTTAGTTCCTCTCCTCGTACTATTCCATGCCTGTCGGAATATATCCGGTAGAGCTCTTTATCCTTGCTTCCCAGTTTTTCAAAGATATCAAGCCCGCTTGTGGGATTCACTACGGGATCATTGGAGCCCTGTACCACGAGGCAGGGTATTTTCACTTCCTCAAGCCTTCCTTCTACCACATTCATCAGTTTTCCCAATTCATTCACCCCGCTTATGGGATTTCTAAAATAATTGATGTGCGGATTTTCAGGGTCGTTTTTGACAAATTCCATTGCTCCCTTTTCAAGACGAACTTTTTTTATGAATTTATTCCACACCACTACTGCTGAAGAAAGACGGGAAGATATATTCTGCAAGCGCAGGGGCGCGTTAATAGAAACAACACCTTTTAATTTATTTCCCTTATTGGCTGCCTGCAATAAAGAAAGGCCTGCTCCTGTTGAAAAACCGATTATGGCAAAATCTTTTACACTGTTTTTCATTACAACGTAGGCCCTGTTCACGGAATTATACCACTCATACCAGTTTCTATGTCCCAGGTCTTCGGGCGCGGTACCGTGGCCCCTGAGCCTGGCTCCATATACAACATACCCTTCTTTATGAAGGTTTTCCGCTAAAAGCCGCATCTCTTCCGGTGCGGCCATATACCCATGAACAAGAATAACTCCTTTCCGCTTATTAAACCTCTTGAGAGAAAAAGAATCTTTCAGAAAAAAAGGACTCCCAATATTCTCCGGTTTTGTCTCCCCTTCGATATAATATTTTTTATAATCCCGGTTAAACAGTTTCATGTCGAGTTCTATAAACTTCTTTCTTGTCATGCGCCGTATGACACTTCCGGGCAGCATTGACAGTCTTCGAACTGTTTTTAGAAGATGCGTTAAGGGCTCAACCTCGTTCTTTAATACCTCAACAATATTGTTTTGCCGTACATCATGAAAGGCGTACGCATTGTTAAATTTTTCTTTATGTTTGTAAATATACCCGTCTTTAACCGTTATGAGATTATCGGATACGGCAGCTTCTATAAAACTGTCGTATTTATCATTAAAATCATCAGTTCTCAGGTTATACTGTTTCTTACTGAGCGTTGAATGAAAATTCGTGAGATTCAGTTTTTTGATACTTTCAATTGCCAGGTTTGCCCTGTTTTTAAAATCAGTCTCTTCAATGGAGTTTCCCCGGTACATAGAGAGCAGACAGGCATAGAGGTGATCATGGTTTACCGTTGTCATAGCATAAATTGAATCCATATAGGCGTACATCAGGTCGATACTTACTTTTGGAAGGGGCAGTTCCTTCCGTCTTACTTCCTTGTCGAGATAGAGTTTATTATCATGCATCCTGTTCCTGGCATTGCTCGATCTTTCGAGAAATTTCTTTACGGAGATGGGTTTTCCAAAATTTATGTCGATATCCACCCCTTCCAGAAGCATGGTCCCTTCAACCTCAAGCTCCTCTTCCATTCTTGGGGAAACATCTTTTGTAAACTTTTCTACAAGTCTTAATATGGCATTATTCTTAGCCCGTACCGGGTAATAGGTTATATTTACCGGTACTATTTCGGTATTTCTTCTCCGGATATTATAAATATCATCATCACTGAGACTAAAATGCTCTTTGTATTTTTCAATTCCTTCAATAAAGCCAATCTCATGAAAATAGCGGATCTTTTCACGGTAAAACTGGGTCCGCAGAGCCAGGCGAGCGGCCCCGGTATGAGGAGGTCTTCGTATCCCGGAATTATATACCAGGTACTTGCCTTTTTCGATCAGTTTTTTATCCTTCAGCATCTGTCCTTCAGGGAATATGATTATCGACATATCGCCGGTAAGTAAAGCATTGGTAAGTATTTTTTTTCGATCGGGATCTTTTGTTGATATTGCTCCCAGTTTTTCCAGTATTTTCCCAAAAGTTCCTTCAAAAAAAGAATGATAGGCCAGGGAAAGGGTGTATTTTCCGGTGCATTTTTTGATCATTGACGGCAGGAAGGTTGTTTCAATCCGGGTGAAATGGTTTACCACGTAGAGTACCGGCTGGTTTGGTATATTTTCCTCTCCGTGAAGCCGTATGTCGGCATCGCTTGCCTTTAAGATCGCGTCCAGGGTCGCGTATGAAGTTTTTAATAACAGCTTTGAAATTGCCATCTCTTACTCCTCAATGTTGACTTTATTAATCTTCCCGCATTAATAAAGTACTCAATTTTAGTGAGTTAGCCAATAAATTTTTCATATAAAATATAAAAAGATCTTAATATTTTCCGGTATAATAATCTTCCAATATCTCGGCGTGGTCAAAAGCCAGGTCTTTAGGCAAATCTTCCCGGGAAAACAAGCCGACTTCCTGCGCGTCGTCTGCCGCAACCGGCTCTCCCTCTGCTGTGGCTATAAATACTGTTGTTAGTGTGTGTTGACGCGGGTCTCTTGATGGGTCGGAATAGGTATGGAATTGCCGTACCAGGCTTACATTCAGCGATGTTTCCTCATAGGCTTCCCGTACTGCTGCCGCTTCCAGGCTCTCTCCATAATCAACAAACCCTCCGGGGATGGCCCAGCCATGGGGCGGGTTTTTCCGCTTTATTAAAACAATCTTTCCATCGATCTCTATTAATATATCTGCTGTTGGAGTGGGGTTCTTATATTCTTTTTTTTCTTTCATAAATCGTTTCCCTATCCCCCTACAACCTCTCTTGAGCCCCCTTTGGGGGTGCGACCCCTGCGAGGGGTGCGACCCCTGCGAGGGGTGCGACCCCTGCGAGGGGCTGGGGGGCTTTACTTAGACTAAATCAAAATTTTTAACTAAAGTTATTTCATTTCCCTGTTCATTGAACGAAACTTCATCAAAAGAATTTTTTATCATCTGCAATCCTACTCCATGATAATTGGTAAAAATGCTTTCAAGGAGAGCGTCGTCGGCAACCATAAATTCATGCCAGTTAAATCCTTTTCCGTCATCCAGGATTCTATATACGACCCTGTTATCTTCCAGGATATAATCAATATGGACTCGCCTGTTCTTAATATTACCCTCATCGCTTTCTTTCAAAAGAATTTCCAGGTAATTCCCTTCTCTCAGTTTCAATTCCGTTTTTTTGTCATAGTCCACTTCCAGGTTGCCATGCTCTATGGCATTTATTAATGCTTCCTGAAGCGCTATTTGCACAAAAAGTATCTGGTTGCGGGATAGTTTTCCGTCCAGGTTCCGGGTTAAGCGGTAACAAAAAAGATTAATTTGTCTAATCTCATTGGTCATTCGATAATGACTTGTTTCATTAGTTAACCAGCTGTTTGCTATAAAATCGCTTTGCAGCAGTTTACCGATTACAAATATGCTGCTCAGTTCATCTCCAACAAAAAGAGGAGTCAGTTTTAACTGTACATTTTGAATATCGTCCATTCCCGTTATTTTTACCGGTGATATGATCTCTGCTTCAATTCCCTCGAATACATCTTTTAACTTGTCCAGGATCATCTGCTTATAATTCAGATCATCAGCTATATCCGAAAGACTGAATATCTCCCGTAAGGGTTTGCCTTTAAAATCATTATCGTCGATATGAAAGCTTTTTTTAAAAGCGCTATTATATTCTATTATCTGGCCAAAGCCATTAAGTAATAGAATCATTTCACTGGTGTTTTCCGTAATAAGCCTGGTAAACTCAAATTGATCTTCAATTTTCCGGAACTCTTTTTTGAACTCACCGGCCAGTTTCCGGCTAATCAGTAAATAGATTACCATGTATATGGCTATCAACAATGCAATAACCAGAATTTTTAATAACGGTAACGCGTCATCAAATAAAACCCTGTTTAATATATAGTACAGAGTCACAAATATGATGGAAATAATTACCATTGCAATGGGAATTATTTTCCCTATTGTTTTTTCCGCTTTATTTATAGAAGACTTTATATAATCAATCATTGGCTACACACTTTTTTTTAAATAATAAAACATCTGCGAGATTTTTCAAGCAAAATTATCGCCCGGATATCATCTTTTTATACGCGTTAAAACAGAGTCTTTCAACATCCACAAGGGCTTGAAAGGCATCGGTAAAATCTTTTTTTCCCACGGTAAAAAGCCCGTGCCCATATACAATGGCTCCTCTTCCTGTTAAAGCAGGGGGTAAGGTGTTGCATAAACCTGTTGGCCCTGTTCCCACTTCTCCTGCTACAATGGGTATATCCTCAATAAACCTCTTTTTTGAGCACTTGATATGGCACTTTCCCCTGTTAGCACAGTCATCTTCATGGCAAATCATTGAGATAATTACTGAAAATTTCGGATGCCCGTGCAGTATTGAACTGTTGCCGGTTAAAGAATATATACTTTTATGCGCGGTAAACTCACTGGAAGCGGTTATGGCATTGGTTGATGAATTATCTATGGGGCATGGATCAATACACCCTTCCAGCTCATCAAGCGAACTGGCTGTCTGGCTGATATAAATTGTTTCACCCAGTTTATACGATATATTTCCAAAAAAAGAATCAACCATCCGGGACTCTATTGTAAGCTTCCCGGACTCTATTATAGCATCAAACACATCCTCTCCCGTTAAAAACGGCCCCTTTTTCATTGCGGGAGATTGGGGAATGGCATTCAAAAACCGTTCATACGTATCCAGCCCCTTTTCCACAATAGCGCTGGTTGCCGAGCGGAGCCGAGGCCCACAGATATAATCGGTAAAAAACTTTACATATCCCGAAAAACAGACAGAGCTATATGTTACAAATGCCTGCTCCGGGCTTACTGTTCCATATGTCACTATTCCATGATCGGGAATGAGTACGGATTTTCTTTTTTTTAGATGTTCTATTATGGGACGGGCTGTAAAGGTTTCTGCTACCGGGATATCATGCAAAAATGTTCTGGTTTCGGCATCTTCAGGTTTGATAATCGTTTTTTCCGCTATTGCCCTTTTGCCCAGGTAATTTAATATTGAAAAATACGGCTCTGCCGGTTTTGAAAACAAAATACTGTTAATATTCAGTCCCGCTATAATTTCTTCCAGTACCTGTATCTCCGGCGCTTCCCGGTTCCATACAATATCCGCGTCAATCCCTCCCAGAACAGGGTCGCCCTGGCTGCAAAGACCCTGAGCAACCAGTTTATCATCATACTTTTTTATTAACTCTTTCACTTAATCTCCATTCCAACAATACATATATCGTCCATAAAACTTCTTCCTCCTTTAAACTTCAAAAGCTCACTATAAATGGTTTGTACATAATCATGAATAGCCTGCTCACTGTTCTGAATCAGGATCTTTGACAATATTTTATCACCAAACTCTTCATCTTTATAATTTACTGTTTCCGTTAGTCCATCGGTATAAAAAACCAGTTTATCTCCCGGCTGAAGCTGTATCTCGTTTTCTTCAAAATATATATCTTCAAGTATCCCCATTATTTTACCGCGGCTTCTCAGTTCAATAACCTGGTTATTTCTCACCAGGAAAGGAAAATTATGTCCTCCCCGCGAATATTTGAGTATCTTTTTTTCTCTATCAAGGATCGCGTAAAAGGCGGTAAAAAAATTATTACCCGTTAGAAGACTAACGGTTTTATCGTTTAGATACTTTAAAAATTCTTTCGGTGATAATTTCACATTTTCAACCGTATTAATAAGAGTTTTGATCATACTGGTAATAAGGGCTGCCGGAACGCCATGTCCCGATACATCACTAATAAATATCCCATTAAGCTTTGGGTCTCCAAACTTAATAAAATCATAAAAATCCCCTCCAATATCATCAAGGGGCATATAAATAGAAGCTAATCTCAGTCCATCGGGTTCGGGTGTGGAAATGGGGATAAGATTCTGCTGTATGAGCCTGGCAAGCTTAAACTGGTTATCCAATTGCTGGTTTTTTTCATCCAGTTTCGCGTCCGATTTTTCAATTATTGAATGTGAATAATAGGTAAAAAAGAAAAACAGGACTGTAATTCCAACAATGGTAAGAGCACGCAGCACGGCAGCTAAAGAGCCTCCTCCAAGATATCCCTCGGGATTAGAAACAAGCCAGAAACTAAGCCCCATAAACAAAAATGCGGTAAAGAATGACCAAAAATATGATAAATATTTCTCTGTATCGGGAAAGATATAAAAAGCGACAAATGTTCCGGATAGAAGATAAAAATGGAAAGAAACATCCCTTCCCAGCAGAACCGATACTGTTGAAAGAAATACCACTGAAGAGATATAAAAAAGGTTTCTTGAGAAGAAATAATTCCTCTTTTTATTAAGAATAATAGCCCCTATCATTGTCATGATATATATAATAAAAAAACCTATCATTATCGACATTTTGGGTTTATATAACAATATTATGACAATATAAGTAAAAGTAAACAATGAAAGGAATAACGAGAGTGTATTTACCGTGATAATGTTCCTGGCAAGATGCTCCGGAATTGAGTCATCAACGCCCCTTTCTGTTATCATCTTCAGTATTTTTGTTATTTTATCCAATTTTCCATCTCTTTTATCAGGGAATGACCACACATGCTATCAATGTTGTATTCTATAAGCAGTATATTCACACGTCAATAAATAAAAAACTTCTTGCAAATCCGCTTTTAAAACAGTATTAATTAAATATGAAAAAAAAGATCATTTTTATATGCGGAAGTCCAAGAAAAAAAAAGAGTGCCAGCTTTTATACCGCCTCTTACCTGGCAAAATTTCTCAATTATGACTATGAATTTGTTGATGTTGTGCAGGCTCAATTATCCGAAAATCCCCAGGAAGCCGAACCCGGATTCATATCCATTGTGAAAAAAATAAAAAAAGCCAATGCTGTTGTCTGGACATTTGGCGCATGGGTAATGTATACTCCCGTACAATTACAATATTTTATTGATAAATTGTTTGCTCAACAATACCGTTTTGAAAACGCTATTGCCTGTTCAATAATGACATCCGCTATTTTCTGGGATGATTACATTCTTAATAGAGTTAAATTTGCCAGCGAACAATTAGGATTCGGCTATATTGGTGATATCACCGCGGAAGGGAATCCCTATATTGGGTACATGAACAAAGAAGAAGAGACCGAAATGGCCTGCCGGGTACTTGCTCAAAAACTGAACAGGGCTCTCGACAGGAACTACATCCCGGTTAAAAGCAGCGCGTATATCAATAACGACTTCCTTTCCCCTTTAAAATTCGGTAAAGGCTTCAGAGTTACGGGGCCGGAAACCCCAAAAACCGGGGATAAAACCATCCTGGTCTTAACGGGGAATAACATATCCGGAGACCCCGCTGCCGCGTCCGTTTATAAGACCATTAGCAGGTTTTCCCGTAATACTGTTGAGCTCATAGAAATGGAAGAATATGGCATTAAACCCTGCTCCGGATGCTACCTCTGCAACTTCAAACCGGAAGGCATCTGTATATTAAAAGATCGATACGAAGAAATAAAAGAAAAAATGCACAAAGCCCACGGGATCATAGTAATCGGGCAGAGTGTTTCCGGGATGGTGGATTCCAGGCTCAAAGCCTTTCTCGACAGGGCCTGGTGTATATTGCACCAGCCGATCCTGACGGGTAAATACGGTTTTGTCGTGGCAACAGGGGGTGGATTCCTGGATCTTAACGCGTCATGGTATCTCAATGCTCTTTTGCAAAAATACGGCGTTCAAACAATCGATGCCCTCACGGGCGGCGGTAGCGGCGGCACGGGTCTGTGCGGTAC
Organism: bacterium; assembly: GCA_024224995.1. The sequence continues at coordinate 34,623 of JAAENB010000582.1, forward strand.
TGTCCGCTGGACCGTTGAAAACCTCGACCTGGCAATTGACGAAAACTGGAAATGTATTGAACGATTTATTGTTAAAGCGGGAAAAGCTCTCTTCCGGGATTATATCGTTAATTACGGAATGCTGCTGCGGGCCGATTTCAATTATCTCAAAAAAAACCGCATGTTTGATTACCCGTCATTAATAGGAACCGCCTTCACCCGCTTCTTATTTAAAATCGAGCCAATAAAAAAATTGCTGCTGAACATTCAAAAAAAATACGTCTTCAAAAAAAGAGAAAAACGCTTAAAAACCGTTTTCAAAATATCCCCTCCGGGAACGGGAAAGAATGTAACATAAGTAAATTGTTGACAAAACATATTCTTTCACCTATACTCAAGCATCCGGTTAGCAAACCAGACAGTAAAATATATATACTGGAACACGTTTATGAAAGATGATATCACAAAAAACCAAGTTGCTGTTATTGGCCTTGGGTGTTATTACCCCGGCGCGAAAAATCCAAAACAACTCTGGGAAAATATTCTTACGAAACGCAGGCAATTCCGGAGAATGCCCGATTGCAGACTGCCGCTCTCCCTCTATCACGATCCCGATCCTAAAGTTCCGGATAAAACATATGGGAAAAAAGCCGCGCTCATAGACGGGTATACGTTTGATTGGGCAAAAAGAAGAATACCCAAAACAGCATACGAATGTACCGACATCGCTCATTGGCTGGCGCTGGATGTGGCCGAACAGGCAATTGAAGACGCGGGATACGACAGAAACTCCATCCCTCAAAAAGGTACCGGTGTTATTGTTGGAAACACCCTTACCGGTGAACTCACCCGTTCCCAGACCATGCGTCTCAGGTGGCCTTATATTCAAAAAGTATTTCGAGCTGTTGCCCATGAAGAAGGGATCAGTCTACAGGATCTGCGCGGTTTTGAACAAACATTTGAATCTACGTATAAATCCGTTTTTGCCCCTATTACTGAAGACTCATTGGCCGGCGGGCTTTCAAACACAATTGCCGGACGAATATGCAATTATTTCGATCTAAACGGCGGCGGATATACCGTTGACGGCGCCTGCTCTTCTTCATTACTCGCTCTTATTACAGCAGCCAGGGCTCTTGCCGATGGCGATATGGACATGGCCCTTGCAGGCGGTGTTGATATCAGCCTTGATACCTTTGAACTCATCGGTTTTGCCAAAACTGGCGCCCTTACCAAAAGCGACATGACCGTTTATGATGAACGGGGAAGCGGGTTTATTCCCGGTGAAGGATGCGGCTTTGTTGTGCTCAAACGCCTGGAAGACGCGAAACGGGATGGCGACAACATTTACGCTCTCCTCAATGGATGGGGTATCTCTTCCGACGGGAAAGGCGGAATTACCGCTCCCAGCAGCGACGGCCAGGCTTTATCCTTAAGCCGGGCCTATGATAAAGCCGGGTATGATCCTTCAACCCTTCATTTCATTGAAGGGCATGGGACCGGGACCAAAGTTGGCGACCGGGTAGAGCTTCAGGGTGTTGCAAAGCTCCTGCATGGTGAAGAATCTTCTGAAGTACGATCCTGCGGTATGACTTCTTTTAAATCGATTGTTGGCCATACAAAGGCCGCGGCAGGCATCGGGGCCTTTATTAAAGCAGTCATTGCCGTTAACAGAAGAGTACTGCCTCCTACGGCAGCCTGCAAATATCCGCATTCTGTTTTTAACGAAGAAGGAAAAAAATTATACCCTATTTTACAGGGATCAATCGTTAATCCGGGCCAGGAACTCCGGGCTGGCGTATCTGCTATGGGATTTGGCGGGATCAACAGCCATGTTACGCTTAGTTCGGGAGACTTTCCTTTTGACAATATTGCTCCTTCTATTGAAGAACGCGCTCTTCTGGTTTCCTCCCAGGAAACCGAAATATTTATTATTTCTTCAGGTTCATTTGAGCAGCTCCTGAATGAACTCCGTGAACTCTCTCTGAAAGCGGAAGAAATAAGCCTCGCGGAACTTACGGACCTGGCTGCCGACCGGATCAATTTCATTAATAATACAGATCCCATTCGCGCGGCTCTTATTGTCAAAACTCCCGATGAACTGGTGGAAAATCTACAGCAGCTCGAACAAATGATCACGTCCGATCCTCCTGACGCCGGTCAATATATTGCCAATAATGAAAACACCATCTGGATTGGAAATTCCATCAAAAGCAAAAAAGTGGGATTTTTGTTCCCGGGCCAGGGCTCGCAGAAACTGAACATGACTAGAGTTCTCATTGAGCGTTTCTCCTGGGCACGGGGTATCGCGGAAGAAATCAATCGTATCTTTGATGAACAGGGAATTAGCAGTCTTCTGTCTGTTATATATAAACCTCTGGACAGGGGCAAAGATAAAGAAACAACAGACAACTGGTTTAAAAAACTTTCCGGCATTGATACTGCCCAGGGTTCGGTTCTTCTTTCATCATTGCTCTGGTTTGAATTTATTACCCGCCTGGGAATTCGTCCGGCAGCTGTTGGCGGACACAGCCTGGGAGAACTGATGGCTTTCTATGCTGCCGGCGCGTATAACCGGGAAGAACTGATACGGTTTACGGCTCTCCGCGGCAAATCCATGGCGGAAGTCAAAACACCGGGAAAAATGGTAAGTCTCAGGTGTTCATTAAAAGAAGCTGAAGAACTTCTGGCTGAAGTAAATCAATACGCCGACATCGCGAACATCAACAGTCCAAACCAGATAATTGTATCGGGTGAAATAGATGCTATTGATGAAGTTATCGCTTTAGCGAAAAAAAAGGAGATCAATTCGTACCTGCTTCCTGTTTCAGGCGCTTTCCATACAAAGTTAATGAAGGAAGTGTCCGATATCATACTGGCCAAAGCGCCCATTCCCGAAAAAATATCTAACCTGAATTGCTGTCTCTTTTCCTCTGTGACCGGGGAAGAAGTGGATAAGGATATTCAGCTGCATCACTATTTTGCCAACCAGGCCGCATCGAGAGTTCATTTTGTTTCCATGGCAAATTCCATTTTAGAAAAATGCGATATACTGCTTGAAGTTGGCATTGGAGAAGTCTTATCCCGGCTGGTGGCTTCATTTATTCCGGGAAAACCCTCTTTTCCCCTGGAAAATACTCCCAATAATGATCTTTCTTTTAACCGGGCATTGGCCTCGCTCTTTGTAAACGGCATTTCCATTAAATGGGAAGAAGTATACAGCAACCGCCTTACCAGGCCCTTTGTCTCTGCCTCTCAAATGGATTTTATCGTCAATCCTCTTGAAAAACCCCTTACAAAGACCGGTTCCCCACAGGGTAACTACGAGGTAAAGGATTTCATCAGGGATAAAGTTTCGGCTTCCTTAGATGTGCACGAATCTATTCTGTCACAGTATCTTTCCAAACGGGGGGAATTTATCTCAACAGTTGTTCATGAAATAATTAAGGCCGATATGAACTCAGCCCCTCTTGACGGTTCTCCAGTGCCTGTCCGCTCCAAACCGGCCGCGAAGAGTAGACCAGCCCCGGTAGAGCAGCCGTCTCAGGAAACAACCATTGGGGGTTCAATTGGAGGCTCAACTGGAGACTCAATCAAAGATACCATCCTGGATATCATTGCGGGACAAACAGGTTTTGACAAAGAAAATTTATCTTCGGAGCTGCGTCTTCTTGATGACCTGAATCTCGATTCAATTAAAGCCGGAGAACTCATAGCCAATGCGGCAAAAGCCCTTAATATAAATGGCGATATCGACGCAAGCCGGTACGCGAATTCATCACTGCATGAAGTAGTTGAAAGCTTTAAAGAGTTTCTTGGAGCCGGGGATGAGCATTCTCCCGCGAAAAGCGCTCCGGTGAATGGGGCAGGCAAAATTGAAGAAATACTGCTGGCAGCTCTTTCCCGTCAAACCGGTTTTGATAAAGAAAACTTATCGCTTGAGCTGCGTCTTCTTGATGACCTGAATCTCGATTCAATTAAAGCCGGAGAAGCCATTGGCACTATCGCGCAAGAGCTCAATATCCAGGGTCAAATTGATCCGGCCCATTTCGCAAACTCCTCATTGCAGGAAATTATCGACTCGCTTTCGGAACTCGTAGGCGGCGGTGAAGCGGCCGCTTCTCCGGAACAGACCGGAGAGTCGCTTGAGCAAAAAATTGAAGATGGTCTGTTAAACGTTATCAGCAGGCAAACCGGCTTCGACAAAGACAACCTCTCTACCGATCTCCGCCTCCTGGATGATCTCAACCTCGACTCTATTAAAGCCGGGGAAGTTATCGCTGCCTGCGCGAAGACCCTTAATATCCGCGATGACTTAGATCCGGGAAAGTTTGCCAATGCCTCATTACGGGAGATCAAAGAATTCTTTAATGATATTCTCAGTAAAGGGGATAAAACACTTGTTCTACCTTCAGGCAATGTTAAAAATATTCTCCTGGACCTGGTTGCCGGTTTAACCGGCTTTGACAGAGATAACCTCTCCGCCGATCTTCGCCTTCTGGATGACCTTAACCTGGACTCAATCAAAGCCGGGGAACTCGTGGCAAACGCGGCAAAAATGTTCGACCTTGACGGCCAAATAGATCCTTCGGAATTCGCCAACTCAAGCCTCTCCGATATCGCGCAATCACTTGAAAAATATATGGGAGACAAAAAAGAGATCAGGATCAAACCGGCGATTCACAGAATAGAAACCCGGCCCGAAGAATCATGGGTTCGAAACTTCGCGATGAAAGAAATTTACAAAGAAATACCGCCTCACCGCCTGCTGTCCAATAAAGAAACGTGGAAAAAAGAAAAGATCCTGCTCATTTCATCACAGGAAGACCAGGATCTCAATAAACAAATCCGTCAGGGTTTTTCAAAACATGGTATAGAGGTAATCTCCACCCTCTTTGAAAATATCGATCTTGATGACATAAACCGCAGCAACTATTCCGATCAGCATATTATCGCCATTATACCGCAGTTCTTGCAGCCGGAAAGGTATTTAAATACCGATCTATCCCTGCATGTTCAAAAACTTCATTACCTGGTGCGGTTTGTAAAAAGCGGTATTAAATCAATTTCCTTTGCGCAGTATAACGCAAAAACACCGGAAGAGAACAGACCGGGAATGGGAACCGGGTGCGCTGCCTCTTTTGCTGCCAGTCTGCATCATGAAAATCCCGGGGTAAAGATCCGGTTAATCGATTTTTCTCCGGATCTTGAAAAAAATACAGCCGTTGAGCTTATAATGAATGAGCTTAACCTGTCCGACACCTTTATCGCGGCCGGGTACAATAACGATATAAAACGATATGAAAGAGTTCCGGAACTTCAAAAGCAGGTTGACTATACCAGCCGTCCCAATTCTCCGGACCAGGCCGACATTCTCATCATTACCGGGGGAGCCAAAGGGATAACTGCCGAATGCGCTATTGCCCTGGCGAAAAAAACCGGCGCAAAGATGGCTCTCATCGGCAGTTCTACTCATCCGGGACCGGCAAAACCCAAAGAGAACGAAATAGCCGCTACCCTGGACCGGTTTAACTCCCTTGGATTGGGATGCAGCTATTACCAGTGCGATATCACCAATTTTGAAGAGCTCAAAAATACCTGCGACCGGATAGCAGAAGAAATGGGTACCGTTACCGGGATTATTCATGGGGCCGGTATGAACAGACCACGTCTCGCAGAACAGGTTTCCATAGCCGAAGCTCAAAAAGAGATTGCCCCAAAACTTAAAGGCGCGATGAACCTGTGCAAAATATTTTCGGAACAAAATTTAAAAATATTCGCGGGCTTTTCTTCGATTATTGGCGTTACCGGGATGCCGGGGAACGCCTGGTACGCTTTTTCCAATGAAGCGCTTATTGCCATATTAAGAAAATTCAAAGAAAATAATACGGGCACTGCTATTATTTCCATCGCCTATAGTATCTGGGGTGAAGTGGGCATGGGCGCTAAAATGGGCAGCACCCATAGCCTGGCGCAAATGGGGATTGGAGCCATTCCCACTGAAGAGGGAGTAGCAAGATTCCTTCGATTAATTGAAAACGATCCCGGTACTGAGCAGGTAATCGTAACCGCGCGGCTGGGAGGCCTGGACACCTGGTCTCCCCGGACGCCGGTAAAACCTGCCGCGTCACGGTTCCTGGAAAAAATTATTACCTTTGAACCGGGAGTTGAAATAATATCACGCGCTCTTCTCAAAGCGGAATATGATCTATACCTTCTTGATCATAATTACAAAGGCTCTCTCCTGTTCCCCACGGTTTTTGGTCTGGAAGCAATGGCACAGTCGGTTGCCTATGTTTGCGGTAAAACAGAATTCGGCACGCTTCAAATTGAAGATATTGATCTTAATCGTCCCATTGTGGTTAACGCAGGAACCGGTACTGAGATCCAGGCCCGGGCGCTCGTGATTGAACCGAAAGAAGGAGACAATCGTATCCGGATTAAAGTTGGGATCTCAACGGAACAAAACGCGTTTAAAACGGATAATTTTTCCGCTCTCTTTATTCTCGATAATAATGAAAATAATATAAAGGCAAAAAGTGATATCACCCTTCCGGACAATCCACTGGATATTATCCCAAAGATCGACCTGTATGGCTGGCTCCTTTTCCAGGGAGCCCTGTTCCAGAGAATAGAATCGGTATACGACCTGGCCGAGACGGAAGCACTTTTTACTTCGGAAAAAATGGCCGGCTTTGAAGCGGGGAAAGGCTGTTTCCAGGGTGAAACGGACACCGCGTTTATATTAGGTGATCCCTTTTTTAGAGATACGGCCCTCCAGTCTATCCAGCTCTCGGTAACCAGGGATATCGCCCTGCCCGTTAAAATTAAGCGCCTGGAGCTTTTTAACCTGAATGAAAATATTAGCGGTAAAGTAATAATAAAAAGCATTATCCTTCATAAGGATGATGAAGATATTGCCAGTGATGTTATTGCCGCAACAAAAGATAACCGGATTTTAGAACGCTTCACCGGGTACGATCTTAAAATTCTCGAATACCGGCAAGAACACCCCACCTGGGAAGAACTGAAAAAGATCAATAAGCTCTACGAACAGATTCTTCGAAAAGAATACGCTAAATTTAAAGAATCTACAGGAGTTGCTCCTCCTAAAATATCATTATATCGATATCCCAATTTAATACAATATACGAAAAGAGAACGGCACAATATTGAAAAAAGCATTTTTAGAAAAACACTTATGGAGATATTAAAAGAACAATCTTTAGAAACAGAAGGCCGGGAAGCCGGTCTTGCCTGGGAAAAGTCGGGCAAGCCCATTATTAGCGGTATGGCCCAGGAAGATCTTTACGTCTCCTTTTCCCATGATGACGACTTTTTTCTCAGCTCCGTGGCTATGGGTCCCCAGGGGTGTGATATTGAACCAATCAAACAAAGAGCTCATGACGACTGGAAAGCTCTCCTGGGCAATAAGAAAAACAAAATTCTGGATGAGCTGCTGCGGCAGGGGGAAGATCTTGATGTGGCCGGAACACGCATCTGGTCGGTAGTTGAGGCTTTCAAAAAAGCATCGGGAAATAACACGATTGATATTCTACTGACAAATAAAATTAAAGAAGGGGTTCTTTTCTCTTCAGTAGTCGGCGGAAAAGAATATACAGCAATAACGTTCCCGGTGAAATTTTACCAGCCGTTAAAAAGAATCATCGCCATTGTTCTGGATTGCACGGAAATAAAAACTGCCGGCATGCTTCTCAGCGAAGAAAAAGACAAATATTCACCGCCTCCGGAGCCGGCGGACTCATTTTCAGATGAGTTAATTAAAGAACAATATAACGACACCTTTGCCTTTGACGGGCTTGATGAAAACGGACACCGCTTTTACATTCACCGGTTCCGGCTCTCATTTAAAGATGCCGGTAGTTTTAGAAAAAAAATCCCCTTTTCTTTTTATTCTTTTTTAATGGGTAAATTACGGGAAATGCCCATGAAATCGGTACAGAACGAATTTGTTAAAGATATGATTTCCGGTGAATGGGGCATCGTTACCAACAATTCAACGATCCATATTGTTGGTGAAGCCACTTCTTTTGACCTTATTGAAGGCCGTTTATATACTCCCCGGATCTGGGGTGAATACGACACGTCCGTTGATCTTGCCTATGAGTTTTTTAAAATAGGGAAAGACGGTTCCAGGGTACGGATTGCCCATGCTGTTATGGGTACAACCTGGGTTAAGATCGTTGGGCACGGCCTGGTGGCAAAAGAGCCTCTTCCCCAATATCTGCATGATCTCATACACTCTTATCTTGCGGAATATACCATGTCCAATCCCGGTGTTTTTCCTGAGATAGATAATCTTACTCCCGGCCCTGTTGTTCTAAAAAACACCAGCGGTCCCAAACTGGAGCCAATTGTGGCGGAACAGGATTTTAGCACTTCCTATGAAAATTCCAATGTTGTGGGAAATATCTACTACGCGAATTATTATACCTGGCAGGGATATATCATGGACCGGTTCCTGTTTCAAAATTTACCGGATTATTTCGGCGACGCGACAAAACCCGCGTATGATCTTTTCTGCGTATCCACAAGAGTTGATCATTTACGGGAAGCCATGCCGTTTGATACAATAAAAGTTACCATGGCCATTAAAAGCATCCATGAGAACGGAGCATCATTCTATTTTGAATATTTTCGTGTTGAACCGGACGGACAAAGAGTAAAACTTGCCATTGGCGAAGTAGAATCCGTCTGGGTCGGGATATCCTACGACCCTGATTCGGTTACCGTTGAAAAAAGTTTTCCGCCCGATGTGCTTGAAGCGCTTAAAAGTAAGGTAATCGGTGGCCCGGGAGGGCCAGGTGATCGGTAATCGGTTATTTTTACCGATTACTGATTACCCCGCCCGGAGGGCGACCGATTACCTTACTTCACAATCCAAGTTCCTCGCACTTCTCCGGTGTCGGCATTCCATCCTCATCAAGCCCGCGAACTTTATAATAATTCCCCCGGGCCTGTAAAAACTCTTCCCGGTTAATGGGAGGAATTGTAATCCCGTCCCCGCTGCTTCCGGGTTCGGTAAAAAAACGCTCAGGCAGGTCGTCATCTTTCTTGGTGAAGCCGTTTTCGGCATTCATTATGCGTTCATTATAATATATTCTTTCTCCTGCTTTTTGCAAATCCAGGGATGTTATTTCCACACCCGTAACGCCGGTAAAAGCCCTGGCGTACTCTTCCAGTGAGGCCGCGAAGAAAATAAATCTACAGGCCACCAGGGAATCTACTACGGCGTTAATATCTTCGCTGATCTTTATGATCCGGGCTTTACCACTCAGGGTAAACCGGTCAGTTGCTGCCGGTTTTCGTAAAATCTCATGGGAAATGGGGTATGCTCTGAGATGGCAGCCGCCCCGTGTAGAGGTGGTAAATGCCAGGGCCATGCCATACGCTCCCCTGGGGTCATAGGCTGCCAGTTCCAATTTTTTAACGGACATGGAAAGTTCGGGCTTGCCTTTTGACTCAGCGTAGCGGTACGATCCCAGCTTGAGCTCCGCTCCTTCTCCTTTTGAATAACCGATGTCGTTTAATAATCGCAGAATATCTTCCGGTTCAAGCCGGCGATCATTGATCTCCGCGTAACATGCCAGCGTTACTGCCGCTGAAATGGTGTCCATCCCCAATTCATTACATATCCTGTTTGCCTCAACAACCGTATCGGTATTTGTGTTGCTCAATAACGCGCTAAAATGAGACATCGTTTCAAATTCAGGAATTATGCTGTTCTCTTTTCCTTTCTTTTTGCATTGAATATGACATCCCTGGCACCCGGCCTTTTTTGTATTATAGCGTTTTTTATATTCCGCCGCGTTCATGGTTCCGGCATGAGGAAAATGTGTTTTCCTGAAATTATCAGTGGGCATCATCCGGCGGCTGTCCATAAGATCGTAGAGGGCGCCGGTACCGTACTCGGAGATTCCCAGTTCTCCTTTAAGGATCGGTGAAGCCGCGGCCAGCCTGAAAATTTCCTCTCTGGCCTTTTTTACTTCATCCGTATTAAAACAGTTTGTTTTTTGGCTTCCCTGTACCCGGATAAACTTGACATTTTTTGCCGCCATTACCAGGCCAAGACCGCTTCGTCCCGAAAGAAAATGTCCGTCAATGGCGATACCCGCGAACAAAACCCCATTTTCCGCTGCCGGACCAATCATTGCCAGGGAGCCTTCTCCCGGCAGCTGTTCCATTGTTGATGAAACATCTTTCCCCGCAAGATGCCCGGCATCAATAAACTCTACTGTTGAGTCCTGTATTTGAATACCGCATAAATCCCGGCTCCGGCCTCTGAGGATTATACCGTCGTAACCCGCACGCTTGATCTGAGGACCCAGTTTCCCGCCTACGGAAGTATCTCCCACTGTTCCGCTTATTGGAGAGCGGGACATTATTGTCATTCTTCCGGAGGTTGGTGATGGTGTGTCTACCAGGGGCCCGGTAAAAAACAGGAGCGGCATGTTCGGAGAATTCCAGGACTCCCGAACCAGGGGCCGTAAATAGTAACCGGCAAGTCCTTTGCCGCCAATATATTTTTTATAAATATCAAGCCCCGGTTCTATTACTGTTGTTGTTTTTTTAGAACAATCTATCTCAAGAATTTTTCCTGTCCAGCCATACATTGCAATTTACCCTTAATTTATCCTTAATATTTTAGTGTGCCCGCATTGTTTGCATCCCCCCTGTTTATGGCAAGTAAAAAAAGACTCATTGAAGAAGCAGGGGCCAGGGGCTCTTAAGAAACTAAGATATAAATCAGGGCCTCTTTCTTCATAACGAGGGGCTGGAAGCCCCACGCTATGAGAAATCCCCATAGCCCTGGGAAACTAATTTATAAACAGAGCCTATTCTCGAAGATATTATCCGGGGTTATGCTCTGCTGCCCTATGGGGCTAAAACCCGGGCTCAAATTGACTCATTTCCAAAAACTCTTGCGCCCCTCCCCGGAATCTCCATAGCCCTGACCTGAAACAAGCCAGTAAAGGCGTTGCACTGCAACGTCTCTCAGAACCAAACCCCTCGCCCGGAGCATCTTCGCAAAACAGACCCCGGCATCAACACAGTTTCTTCCGTATTTTTTCCCCGCTACACAGAAAAACGTAATTCGGAATGTAAATTATGCCTTTTATTAAGACGCCACCATAGGGTCCGCACTCTTGAGAAACGGCTCAAAACATGAGCAAATACTCATGAAAATTCTCCAAAATCAGGCTTATAGGGGCAAAAAAATGAGCTTTTACTCACAAAACAGGCCCGCATAACAGGTTGTTTTGCACATTTTTAAGATAATTACTACTTTTTTTATACATTATTTATCTTGACAGTTTTCCGCATTAATGCTTTATAGATGTATTAAATGACTGTAAAAATGAGGAATCGTAATGATCAGCACGCAAGACAATGTTCTACGGATGCCCGGAGTTAATTCAGGCTTTCGAAGTTATTTTAATCCTACAAACGAATCCCCTTTCATACGAATGATAAAGCTGGGTGTTTCCGATTTTTTTGAAGCGCGGCCTATCAGCGAAGAAGAGATTGACAAAAGAATTTTATTGTGCAGCAATGAAGGAGAAACCATTACCTGCGGCAGCTGCGGGTCCAAAGGCTTGTAATCCCCTCATTGGGCCTCTTTTCCTTGCTCCTTTTACC
>JAAENB010000583.1 GCA_024224995.1 bacterium
AATCAAGTTCGGTGCCCACAAAATTGTCACTGTACCAAAGCGTTGAGTTGCGCTTTTCCGCACCCCACTGGTAGTTTCTGAAAATTACCATGGTAATCGGCGGCCAGTCATCACGGCCGCAGGCGGTCATTTCATTCATCGAAATGCCGAATGCACCATCACCGGCAAAACCGACAACAGGAACTTCCGGCATGGCAATTTTTGCGCCAAGGATGGCAGGAAATCCGTAACCACACGGTCCGAACAGGCCGGGAGCCAGATATTTGCGGCCCTGCTCAAAAGTCGGATAGGCATTACCGATGGCACAATTGTTGCCGATATCCGATGAAATGATTGCATCCTTGGGCAGGGAAGCCTGGATCGCACGCCATGCCTTGCGCGGCGACATCAGTTCGGGTGCCTTGTTGCGGCTGCGCTCATTCCAGGTAGTGCCCGGGTCATCTTCCTCATGATCCATGGAAGACAATGTTTGCAGCCAGGCTGATTTTGTCTGGTGCACCAGTGCTTCACGCTCTGCGCGTCCGGCATCTCCTGCA
>JAAENB010000584.1 GCA_024224995.1 bacterium
ACGAATATATTTACTGACTGTTTGCCTGTTAATACCCATAATTCCTGCGATTTTCCTGTTTGAACAGCCTTCATTTTTCAGCCTGTGAATTTCAAAAACGGTTTTCCTGTCAACCATAATTATCTGCTCCCTATAATATTTCTTGCGCATCTGATTGTTCTTTCCAGGTACTGCTGTTTTCTTTTTTCCCCGGAATGATTATTCCAGTCGGTACGTTCGGCCCTCAGCCGCTGTTCAGTTTCTTCATCGGAACAGCCCCGCCGAATCAGGGCCGGGGCATACGAAAAATCAGTCGCAGACGCATCATCCCTCAGATAATCCGAACGGGAAATGTCACTGTTCTGACACACTCCCCCCCTGGGTTGATGGGAAAGGATTTTGGGTACACCGGCCGGATTCTTCCAGTCGATCCATATTAATTTTGACAAAGGATATCTGTTCCCTGCGCTGCGATACTGCTCCTTACGATTCCGGAATCCCGGGCAACGGCCCCACCGATGACCGGGATGTGCCCCGGGATCGCTGCAAAGCTTTTTCAGCCAATAGCTTTTTTCATTCAGAGACAATGCATTTGCAGAATGAATCCATATTACCATGTTCCGCAGCAATACCATCTTCAATGAAAACCCCTTGGCCGAGGCAGTTCCCCGATAGTCGATTCCTGGAACTATTTCGGTGAGAATATCCCTGGTCATCAACATATCGTGGTTGCCAGGAACATAGATCAATTCGATTTCATCACTGGCGGCAATGGCCTTCAGATTGTTGATTATGGGAACATTATGGGACGCGCTGGCAATTTTTTGAAATTGGGTTGGCGAGAGTTCTGCAGGGCAGACCCACTCGTCAAACAGATCTCCGAGGATGATAATCTGTTTTATCTCTGGGTCTTTTAACTTGAGTTCCAGAAAGTCTGCGAACATCTTTGCACGGTCGGAATGAAGCCAGCTATACGGATGCAACCCGCTAGGCGGCTTGAGGCTATCAGCATCTCCCATATGAATATCGCTGACGAAAATGCGTTTTGATCTGCTAATGGTTAAAGACATAATTTTATCTCCTTTGAATATTGTGGTAGTATTTTTACCACAGAGGACACAGAGTATGCACAGAGGACACAGAGAATATGAGAAAACCTCCTGAATATTATAAGAAAAACTCTGCGGCTCTCTGTGCCTTCCCTGTGATCTCTGTGGTAAAAGACTCAAAAGGTTATCTTTGTTCTTCCAGTCCGCTGGGTTCTTCTTTTTCCCAGGAACACGCGGCGTAATCTACTCGTTTTCCTTCGTCCTTATCCGTGTTCTTCCAGTCCGCTAGGTTCTTTTTCCCTAATCTATATATCAACTGGAGGGGGTTTCCCGTATTCCGATAGCGCTGAAGGCCCGCGTTTTCACTGCCATATGCGTTGCTTGAGGGCATTTTCGGGCACGTCATTCCTAGTTCCCATTTGCCTTTTCCGGGTTCTTCCTGCTCAAACTTGCAGAATATACGGTTGTTGGTGCTATATGTGTATTTCTCTGATTCATCATTTGCTATCATCGACCCTTCTTGCAAATTGTCGAATTTCTCGCAGCTAACGTCCGTGCATTTCACGTTCATACCGGTTTCCGGGTAAAGGCATCAGTTACCTGACGCCCTCCCCACAGATCCGGACGTGAAGATTTCCCTCATCCGGTTCCTCAGTGCTGAAGGTTTTCCCCCCTCAGCAACCAAACAGGCACGACCCCGTTTGGCGCATAACTTTGCTGCCCCGCAGACTTTTCCTTTATTCCTCAGATGTTATGGACTGTTTTAGGTAATGGTAACGGAAAGTCAGATTTAATTTTCTCAAACTTTTCCCAGCTTATTCCGCCCTTGTGACTCCGGCGTCCCAGCCAGAAACGCCACGCTCTGACCGCATAATAACGGACAGCATCAAGTGCCCTGAAGT
>JAAENB010000585.1 GCA_024224995.1 bacterium
GCAAACTCAAACGTCTCGATGTGCTGACCACCATTTGCCAGGCGGAGCTGGTGGCTCTCGCCTCCATGCTCCCAATTAATACTCAAAGCAACACCATGAATTGAAGAAGAGCCATAATCATAAGTCGAGAAGGTTACGTCAGCCAGTGCCAGATCCGTGAACACGACGCGATCCGCCGTACCAGTATCAGCGTCCTCCCCATAATTACTGATCCAGACACGGCCAATATCGTTGCCAATCTGATAGGTGTCATTGCCTTCTTCGCCAAACATGTATTGGAATGAGGTGCTGTCACTGCCGCCAGGAAGCAACGTGTCATCACCATCACCGCCACGAAAATAGTCACGACCATCACCACCAACCATGACATCATCGCCGGAAGTACCCAAAATACGAGCCAGACCCGAAGCATCAAAATCTGCATCAATGCGGCCAACCACCGAACCATCAGCAAACTCAAACGTCTCGATGTGCTGACCACCATTTGCCAGGCGGAGCTGGTGGCTCTCGCCTCCATGCTCCCAATTAATACTCAAAGCAACACCATGAATTGAAGAAGAGCCATAATCATAAGTCGAGAAGGTTAC
>JAAENB010000586.1 GCA_024224995.1 bacterium
CTGTCACCGCTGCTGTACTGATCGTCAGGTCTTTGCCGCTGGTGTTGCCGTTTCGAGCCTTAATCCCATGTTCTGCGCCGCCCCCAACCGCGCCGGTTGAGGTAATGGATAAACTGCCAGTGCCTGCATTCAGGGCGTGAATACCGCCCCTACCCCCGGTAACCGCGGCCGTGTTGATGGTCAGGTCCGTACTGCTGCTGTCGAGGTTTCGGGCTCTAATCCCATCATCTGCACTACCTTCAACCGCACCGGTCGATGTGACGGATAAACTGCCGGTGCCCCAGTTGTAGGCCCAAATACCGAAATCGTTGCCGGTGACCGCAGCCGTGTTGATGGTCAGGTCCGTACTGCTGGGGTTTATATTTTCGGCTTTAATCCCGTGATACGTGTTACCCACAACCGCACCGGTCGAGGTGATGGATAATACTCCAGTGCCTTTGTTGCTGGCGTGAATGCCGCGGTATCCACTAGTGACCGCAGCCGTGTTAATGGTCAGGTCCGTGCTGTTGTAGTTTTGGTTGAAGGCCAAAATCCCGTCAACTAAGCTGCCTTCAACCGCACCAGTCGAGGTGATGGATAGGCTGCCTGTACCATCGTTAATGGCATAAATGCCTCTCCACTTACCTGTCACCGCTGCTGTACTGATCGTCAGGTCTTTGCCGCTGGTGTTGCCGTTTCGAGCCTTAATCCCATGTTCTGCGCCGCCCCCAACCGCGCCGGTTGAGGTAATGGATAAACTGCCAGTGCCTGCATTCAGGGCGTGAA
>JAAENB010000587.1 GCA_024224995.1 bacterium
ATCACCGCCATCGGTCACACCAGTGATCGTCGCCGTCAGGTCTTCAGCAGACTCCTTGTACAAATCATCCGTCGCTGTAACCGTGACCGAGTCTGTACCCGCCGCCAGCGTCACACTGCTGGGCAGTGGGTATGGCGTGACATCACTGCCATCACCCAACTCAACATCGCCCGCCCAGGACAGGTTAACCGTAATATCGGCATCCGCCGGCGCAGTGACTGTATTGCCTGCACTGTCCACCAGCTTGATCGTGAAGACCGCGTCTTCACCCTCCTCAATCGCCGCCTCATCAACACTGATGACCGCGTAAACCGTATCGTTGCCTTCGTCAGCATCATCCGTAATCGTCGTCGTCGCCGCATTGGCATCCGAGGTATAACCGTTAGCCAGCGTACCGACCTTGACCACCTCATAATCATCACCGCCATCGGTCACACCAGTGATCGTCGCCGTCAGGTCTTCAGCAGACTCCTTGTACAAATCATCCGTCGCTGTAACCGTGACCGAGTCTGTACCCGCCGCCAGCGTCACACTGCTGGGCAGTGGGTATGGCGTGAC
>JAAENB010000588.1 GCA_024224995.1 bacterium
AATCCGGTGAAAAAATGGCCGAAAATCAAGGATTATTGGTCATTCGGGCTACCGGTGATAGTGCTGCCATCGTAAATACACCCGATTTTCAGCCGAAGAAATTCTAACTTCATACATGTGATTTTATTATTGGTCTCCTTAGGTTGCATTATTGATAAAATGTGTAAATAAATAAAAATAATCAATATGTATTTACTTCGAATTACAACTGTTATAGCACTAACAATGTTCATGTTTTCATCATGTAAAAATGATGCTAAAACATCTAATGCTAACAATATCAATAAGGAAATTAGAATAGATACTATTTATTCTATGGAAGTAGATTCTACTGGACAAAAAGAATTGGAAATAAGTTTAATTGATACTGTTTTTTTGGACCCTAAAAAATAATGTGGTATCTTTTGCATCTTTCAGGGCTATCCGGCACATATGGTTGTTGATAAAACAGGCGTTGTGTAACCAGCAATTACAAATGCACAAAAAATGGAAAATAAGAATGTACAAAAAATGGCAACAACGATGTACACTTTTATGGGTTTAAAAATAGCAAAAAAACGGTTAAATAAAAATCGTTTTTCGGTTCTGCATCCGGTAACTTTTTCCGGAGAGATTGATCACTTCACAACGGTAAAGGAGTCTGTCTAACAAAGCAGTAACAAGGATTTCGTCGTCCAACATCTGAGCCCAATCGTTAGGGGCTTTGTTGGTGGTGATGATAAATGATGTTTTTTCAAAGAGTTGGTTGACCAGATTGAACAAATCTACGGCTATATTTTTTTCAATGGGGAACATCATTAAATCATCAATTGCAATAAGGTGAGCCTTTGAAAGGCGTTTGTAATCAGCCGTTGCGGTACGGGTAATATCTTTCATTTTCAGCATGTTGATGATATCATCCATGGTTCTGAAGTAGGCCCTGTACCCTTTTTTGACAGCTTCCCAACACAAACCAGCAGCAATAAATGTTTTTCCGGTTCCGGAAGGCCCCATCAAAACGATGTTGAATACCTGATCCATCCAATCAAGTTCTCGTAGTTGAGACAAGCGGGTTTTTGATAAGCCGTTATTATGAGCATAATCATACTGTTCAAGCTCATGTACAGGAGGCAAGCGAGCCGCTTTCAATCGACGCTGTAAGTCTTTTTCCTGCCGGTGGGTAGCTTCACAGGCAAAGAGTTTGAGTGTGAAATCCATATAACTCATTTGAGCCGACTGAGCATCCATCAGAGTTGCATCAAGACCTGAAAGCATTCCGGAAAGCCTGAATCGTCGGCAATAGTCAATGATAAGCTGCTTTTTTTCCATGTCAGTTTTTCATTATTTGTTCATAATCGGCAATATTGCTTTTATCGGGAATGACTTCGGCTATTTTCTTATTGATGTTTGAATCCAGTGGTTTAGGCGGAGGTGGGGGCTCATCATCCATGCCGGATTCCCGACAGTATTTTTTGATGACGGCTGCAAAGTCATTGGCACTAATGATGTTGTTTTCAAGACAGTAGTTCAATGTTTGTCCAACGATTTGAGGAGTTGTTTTTTCAATGCTCTTTTTTATCAGAGTCAGTTGATCGCGTACATAACGCCTTTTGGCTTTTCTGATTTTATTCAGATAAATCAGGGCTTGGTCATAGTCAGGAAACATCAGAGCCACTTCCAGCAGAAGGGTATTGATTTTCTTTGACTTATCTCTTTTGTGATTTGTATTGGAGACTATTTTGCCAACTTCTTCGCTTCGTTGGTGAGTGCATAAGAGATTGCCTTCCAGGTCGGATATGCGTATTTCTTTATCCGTTATGCATAAATCCACCTGGCTTCCTTTGCCTTTGTAAGTACCAACAGGAAGGGTGTAAAAATTTCCTTTGTAGGAAATCGTATTGTCTTTTCTGACCGTATAGCGATTTGGAACACTTTCAAGAACGTAAGATTGGCAGGCCAATAAGGATTGTTTCTCAACGATCAATTCATCCATCGGTATTTTGCGTGTAAAGCTGTGAGGCATGCCATTGGCCGTTCGGCTCAGCCAGGATAATGCCTCCTGATTCAGACTATGCTTATCCGAGAAAGGCCGATTGTAAAGAAAGTTCTGTTTCACGTATTTTACTACATTTTCGACCTTGCCTTTGGATTGGGGATCTGCTTTTCGACAGAAGTACAAATTGAATGGCATACTTTTGCAGTAAGCCAGGAATTGACTGCTCAGCAGCAAATCCCCCTTGTTTTCATCAACTAACAATACACTATCCTGGTCATAGACGATCTCTCGGGGAATACCTCCAATGTACTCAAAGGCTTTTTGATGAGCCTTGATAGTCAAAGCAGTAGTAAAAGGAGTAAGGCAAAACAGGACGTACTTGAAGCGGGAACGGGACAGCACCATAGTGAAAAAATAGACCTTTACTCGTTTGTCCTTACCACTTCTCATATTGTATTGGCCAAAATCAACCTGCGCCTGCTGCCCGTAAGGTAACTGCTCAACAATGGAATACTCCCGGACTTTACTTTGCTTGGGAATATTATGCTGTTGGCGTATCCACATGACAAAATTATACACAGTCTTGGAAGATACTCCGGGAAAATCATCATTATGTTCCTTGAGCCAGTCATGCATCTGGGCGGCGGATGTTTCCGGATAGGCTTCCAGTTTGCTCTTGACAAAATTTTCGTAGGCCTGTAATTCCCTTTTCCGATTGCCCAGAGAATCTAAATATTCATAATAGGCTTCTTCGGACATGGAAAGGTACTTCTTTACTGTACGTCTGTCCAAGACCAGATAATTCGAAATTTGGGATGGCTTCCAGCCTTCTCTTGACATCTTGTGGATCTGATGATACATAATCAACTTGTTTAAAAAAGTATTCATTTTTACCAGGATTTTGATTCCCGGTAAAGTTGACTTTTTTCTCTGTTCCGGCCATGGCCGGAACAGAGAAAAACTGTACATCATTGTTGCCAAAATATGTGCATTCTTATTTACGAAAATATGTACATTGTTATTTACCGATTACACCAGTTTACGAATGTACTTTTTGTCCTTGCGTCGACTGGCCGTATCTTCTATTCCTGACTCTCCTTCAACTAAATATTTCCTGCGCCATGAATAATACGTCGCTGGGTAAATCCCATATTTGCGAAGCGTTACCTGAACTCCCTCCGTTTTTGCTTCTTTCAAAAT
>JAAENB010000589.1 GCA_024224995.1 bacterium
AATACCCCGGAGGGGTATAGTCATGTAGCCCGGGGATTCACCCCCGGGTAGCCCCATGCTGAAACCGATCCATTTTTTAAAAACAGTTTCTTCCGTATTTTTCCCGGCCCTGCCGGGTCAGCTGCTCTCTCAAGAAACTCTTTCTCAGAAACCAGCCCTTTCCGGAACCCCTGAAAAAACCAACCCGTAAAGGTGTTGCACGCAACGTCTCTCAGAACCAAACCCTTACCCGAAGCATCTTCGCAAAATTGACCCCGGTATCACCGCAGGTGTCATTCTTAACCGATCACCGCTTACCCGGACCTCAGGGTCACCGATTACCTTATTCTTCCATCTCTTCCCGCAGCTCGGCAATCTCTTTTTTCCATCGTTCCGCGTACACTGAACCCCATTGCTTAACCGAAACAAGCTTCCCCGCTTTCGTAAGCTCCGCGCGGGCTTCATCTGTCCTGTCTTCTTCAATAAGAGCACGCGCGTAGAAAATATGGTTCAGCGGATGTGATGAGAAATTAGCGGAAGCTTTTTTCAGAAGCTCCAGGGACCTGTCAAGGTCGCCAATTCCATTGGGCCAGGCCGGAGCTTTCAGGTAGAGCATACCCAGCACACGAAGAGGCCCGCCCTGGTCAAGGTCCGGTTTACGGCCCGCGGTTTTAAGGGCTTTTTCAATATGCGGAACCTGGTCAAGGGCAAAGAGACCCTTTGCCCGCACAATGAGGCCCAGGTTTAACGCGAAATAATATGACGCAAGAGGATTTTTATTCGTCGCGTTAAGAGCGGCAACCGCGTTTTTTCCTTGCTCAGCAGCGTAAAGCATTTTGTTTTCACCGGGTTCGATATCGGCAAGAAGAAAGGCTGTTTTCGCGAAAAGAATAGCGTATGCGGAATTGCCGTTATCCAGTTTGTATAAGTCTAAGGCAAGTTGGAAGGCCCTGACTTTGTCGTCGTAGGGAGCCTGGATTGTGCATACCATTTCAATATGAGCCGCTACCTGGTCAGGAGTTCCTGAAGCAGGGAGATAGTTGCTGGTATAAGGATTTTTTTGAGATGTGTTTCCCATAGTGGAACAGGCTCCCAGTGATAAAACTATACATAGAATTAAGAAATTAACGGCGATTATATTTTTTGATAACATTATTAAGAGCTCCGGGAGATATTTTTATAAAACCGTCAATGCCGAAATTGCGGCACACCTGTTTCCCGTCGGACCCGCTGCACATTGTTGTGATGGCGTTTACAACCTTGTTTTTTACGGACGCTGTTTTTGATGTTTGTATCATCATAAGACCCAATGGAGGCAGCTCTTCCGAGGAATAGACAACAGAGAGTTTTTTAAAGACCGATAAGGGTTTTAAACTGTCATACTGCATCTGGTTGATAATAACCGCGTCCATTCTATTTCTTGCGACTTTCCGGATAGCGGAAAGGAGACGGGAAGTTGGTTTCAGTTTAAAATAAGATGAAACATTAATTGTGCCGTTAAAAATAACGGAATTAATAAATTTTTTATCTTCGAACAAAACATGGCCCGTCAGTTTTTTTCCTTTCAGCGCGGCAAGGGATGAATATTTTCCTTTACGGACCATAATACGGTATTGTTCTTTACGCGCGTTTTTCATTTGTACCGTAGCAAGGGGAACAAGGTTCAGCTTGTTTTTCATGGAAAGAAAGAAACCCAGGGAACCCATGATATATGAGTCTTTATTTCTTTTGACGTAGCGTTTGGCTTTGCTTATTTTATTAAAATAGACACCTTTTAGCGAAGATTTCGGCATCCCCGTAATCGCCGTAAGCTTGTCTATAAACTGCTTGATTATTTTTCTTCCTTGAGAACCGGCAGACGGTCCTCCGGGGAAAATTATCACAAAATTAATTTTTTTGGTTCTGGCGCGAGCCTCTTCCCGGGCAGCAGGAACCACCAGGGAAAGCAAGATTATTGCTGATATTAATATCAGGCTATTTTTTTTCTTTATTTTTTTCTTTATTTTTTGTTCCAATTTTTTCTCCAT
>JAAENB010000590.1 GCA_024224995.1 bacterium
CATTTAGCTCATTTATTATATTTCCAAAAGGAGTGAAACCAGGCCGGGGAAAGCCCCGGCCTGGGGATGTGTAAGCGTGATTATAGTTAATATTTGATTATATAATTAACTGCGGCATTGATCGGTCGTGTTTCCGCAGCACTCCTTCCGGTGACATTTCCGGTGGTATCATGTTTATACTGACCTTGCAGACGACTTAACCGAGTGTCCCATCCCAGGCTATAATCATTGTCATTATCAGAATGAGATTCCGAGAAACACCACTGGTGCTTATGATCCTGAAAAGCGTCATTCTGATACGATCCCACAGCCCTTCCGGGATCAATGATGCCGGCAATATCAAGCCCTCTCAGGAACCGGCCCTGGAGATCGGGAAGATTAAAAGACGAGCCGTCGGCAGAGCCCCATGAAGTATCAATGGCCTGGAAGAGTGTATCATAGGTGTCACGAGAGACAGAGCTTCCGTCACAAAGCAGCCATCCTTCGGGAAGATTGCCTTCAGGGCCGGCAAAGGGGGCAATGGTACCGGCAGGAGCGGCCATTCTGATTTGAGCTTCATTGTTTGTAATCCTGGATTCATTAAGAGTAATGGAGTCTTGCAAACTGTTTGCAGAAGATGACTGGGTACCGCTTAATGCATTAATCGTTTCTTTGAGACTGTTAATTTCATTTTTTAGATTTGAAATATTAGCATACATCTCTGAGAAACTGAACTCTTCTGAGCCGTCATTGGAACCGGAGCCAAGACCGGCTTCACATCCTGCCATAGTAAAAATAATGAGCGCTGTTATACCAATAACAGCAAACCTGGTGCGTGTTTGAAAATTTTTCATGATAACTCTCCTCTTAGTAGTTTAAATAGTTTAAATAGTTTAAATAGTATGAGACAATAGAGTTATATTAATTGGGGGCGGAAACAGGGACAAGCCCATAGCTTTATACCGGGCATACTCTTCCGGTTGTCCTTAGTTTCAGTTTTTTAATATAGTTCTCTATTGCAATAAAGGGGTGTAACGTTTTATGTTGATACGATTATTTTAAAGACAGGAGTTTTTATCAATAAAAAAAATTTGTATAAATATAAAAATGCCGGAAATGATGTTTTTATTTCCGGCGAAAGGGGTGTCTGCTAACAAATATTTACGATGTTTTCTTTAATATTTGATTATATAATTAACCGCAGCATTTTTTGGCCTTGTTTCCGCAGCACTTCTTCCGTTATAACTATAACTGGTATACTGAGTTTGGGGAGTTGAAGAAGGGTTACTGCTACTCGTATCCCAATAATTGACACGATCAGAATGACTGTCAATATCGGCTTCATAAAAAGACCATGTATGCCGGTGATCCTGAAAAGCATCATCCTGGTACGATCCCACAGACCTTCCGGGATCAATCGTCCCGGCAATATCAAGCCCTCTCAGGAACCGGCCCTGGAAATCGGGAAGATTGAACTGAGAACTGTCAGGGGCTCCCCATGAGGTTCCAATAGCCTGGAAGAGATCAGGGTATGAATCTCTATCATAGGAATCTCCATCGCAAAGCAGCCATCCATCAGGAATATTGGCTTCAGGGCCGGCAAAGGGAACGATAGTCCCTACGGGAGAAGCAATTTCAACCAGGTCATTAAGCTTATTGATCTGACTTTCATTGGCACCAATCCGGGAGTACTGACTGCTCAGCGCAGTTTCGTTGACACCAATCCGGGAGTACTGACTGCTCAGTTCAGTTTCGTTGACACCAATCCGGGAGTACTGATTGCTCAGTTCAGTTTCGTTGGTACTGATTCTTGATTCATTAAGAGTAATAGCTTGCTGCAGTCCATTCGCGGAATTCGATTGAGTACCACTTAAAACGGTTATGGTTTCGGCCTGATTATTTACAACCTGTTTTAAGTTGTTAATTTCGTTTTCCAGATTTGAAATATTAGCATACATCTCTGAGAAACTGAAATCTTCTGAGTCGTCATTGGAACCGGAGCTAAGACCGGCTTCACATCCCATAAAGGCAGCATTAAAAACGATACAGAGCCCAATAATACCAACATAAAGAAAATTCTTGTTTTTTTTCATTCAATATCTCCTGTTTGTAAATCATTAATTTGAGTTTAGGTGAGAAAGGTCTGTAATATAGACTATTATTAATATAAGCTTTTTTTTGGGATCGTCAAGCAAAGGGGAATGAACGATACGTGCAGGTCAATGAACAACATTAAAAAAGATTATGTGCAGTATAGACTCAATTATACTCCACAAAAGAGGGTATAATTGAGTCAGAACAAGGTTTGTAAAAGGGGGAAATTTTTAATATTTGATTATGTAATTCACCGCGGCATTTGTTGGTCTTGTTTCCGCAGCATATCTCCCGTTAACACTTCCACTGGTATTGTTTCTATGCCAGCCGGAAAGATCTCTATCATTGGTATCCCAGGCATATTCGTGATCACTGTTATTTTCGGGATTGGCGTCTCTGAAAGACCACTCATGCATATGATCCTGAAAGGCATCATCCTGGTATGAGCCTACATTTCTTGATCCACCGTCGGGATCAATACTACCGCTTGTATCAAGCCCTCTCAGGAACCGGCCCTGGAGATCGGGAAGATTGAATTGATAACTATTGGGGTCACCCCATGAGATTCCAATAGCCTGGAAAAGAGCAGGGTATAAATCTCTATCAACGGGATCTCCATTACAAAGCAGCCAACCTTCCGGAATGCTGGCTTCAGGACCGGCAAAGGGAACAATCGTTCCGGCTGGAGAGGCCATTCCAACCTGGGAATTTAGTGAATTGATAACTTGCCTGAGATTGGATATTTCATTTTTTAGATCTGAAATATTTGCGTACATTTCGGAAAAACTGAACCCGTCGGAACCGTCTCCGGAGGAACTGTCACTTGAACTGGTGAGACCTGCTTCACACCCCGTAAAGACGGCACCAAGAATAATACAAAGACCAATAATGCCGGTATAAAGTCTGCTTTTAGTTTTTTTCATATAAGAGCTCCTGTTTATAGATTTTGAACCTGGAATAAAAGATGGAAATTTATAAATTTTAAATAATATAATTACTGATGTATATAATTTTTTTTAGCTGTTTCGCGAAAGGGAGTTAACGCTAGGTGAAGGGGAGGGAACAACAGTGAACAAGCTTCAGAGCCGGGGCAGGCCCGGCTCCGGAGATGTTTTTTTAATATTTGATGATGTAGTTCACCGCGGCATTTATCGGCCTTGTTTCTTCAGCGCTTCTTCCGGTAACACTTCCGCTGGTTTCATGATGATACCACCAATTCACAACTTCTTTTGATTGAGTATCCCATGCCAGGGGATTATCCCCGCTCTGATCAGAAGTGCTCGATTCCCTGAAAGACCAATAATGTACATGGTCTTGAAAAGCATCATCCTGGTATGATCCCACAGACCTTCCGGGGTCAATGGTGCCGTCGATATCAAGCCCTCGGAGGAACCGTCCCTGGAGATCGGGAAGATTGAATTGAGAACTGTTGGGTTCCCCCCATGAGGTTTCAATAGCCTGGAAAAGAGCAGGGTATAAATCTCTATCAACGGGATCTCCATCACAAAGAAGCCAGCCTTCCGGAATATTGGCTTCATGACCGGCAAAGGGAACAATGGTACCGGCTGGAGAGGCCATTCCAACCTGGGAATTTAGTGAATTGATAACCTGCTTGAGATTGGATATTTCATTTTTTAGATCTGAAATATTCGCGTACATTTCGGAAAAACTGAAACCGTCGGAACCGTCTCCGGAGGAACTGTCACTTGAGCTGGTGAGGCCTGCTTCACACCCGGTAACAGCAATAGCCAGAACTATGAGAATTCCGGTAAAACCGGTGAGGAATGAGTGTTTGATTCTTTTCATATTATATCTCCTTGGATTAAAAAATTTTGAATCGATTCTGCTCCAAAAAAAATATCATGAAAAGCTTTTTTTTAATAAATTTCAGAGCCGGGACAGCCCCGGCTCTGGGGATGTTTTTTAATATTTGATTATGTAGTTAACTGCGGCATTTGTTGGCCTTGTTTCCGAAGAATATCTTCCGGAAACACTGCCACTGGTATTCTTAGTCCGCAAGGTGTCACGAGGTTCATTAGTGGTATCCCAGGCATTTGCATCATCACCATTATTGAAGCTGCCTGTGTCCCAAAAAGACCACTGGTGAGCATGATTCTGAAAAGCATCATCCTGGTACGATCCTACAGTAAAACCACTGTTCCCGCCGGTATAAAGATTAACTCTTGCACCGGGATCAATAGAACCGCTTGCATCAAGCCCTCGGAGGAAACGTCCCTGGAGATTGGGAAGATTGAAAGAAGAGCCGTCCGCAGAGCCCCATGAAGCCTCAATAGCCTGGAAGAGTGCAGCATAGGTATCACGAGAGACAGAGTCTCCGTCACAAAGCAGCCATCCTTCCGGGATATTGGCTTCAGGACCGGCAAAGGGAACAATAGTTCCTGCGGGAGAAGCCATACCAACCAGGGTATTAAGCGAATTTATTTGTGTCTCCAGATCGTTTGTCGAAGAAGCCTGGGTGCTGTTTAAAGTATTAATCGTTTCTTTAAGACTGTTAATTTCATTTTTTAATTCTGAAATATTCTCGTACATTTCGGAAAAGCTGAATCCATTGGAACCGTCTTCTGAACTATTGCTGCTCGAATTGGAGAGGCCTGCCTCACATCCCATAAAGGCAGCGCTAAGAACTATACAGAGACCAATCGCGGCGGTAAATAGAGAATTTTGGTTTTTTTTCACGTAACATCTCCTGTTAAAAAAATATAGGTTATAATCAATAAGAATATAAGCATTTTTTTTTTGATGGTCAAGCAAATGAGAATGAACGCCACCTGGGGGGGAATGAACAACAGGAAAAAGTTACGTGCCGCGAAAAAGGGGAATTATCCCCCTCAAAAGAGGGGGATAATTTTAATATTTGATGATGTAATTCACAGCAGCGTTTTTAGGTCTTGTTTCCGCTGCATATCTCCCGTTAACACTTCCGCTGGTATTATGATGATACCACACCCCAGGTACTTTTGATTGAGTATCCCAGGCCAGGGAATTATCTCCACTATGATCAGCACTGTCCGATTCCCTGAAAGACCAATAATGTGTATGGTCTTGAAAAGCATCATTCTGGTATGAACCCACAGACCTTCCGAGGTCAATGGTGCCGTCGACATCAAGACCTCTGAGGAAACGTCCCTGGAGATTGGGAAGATTAAATTGAGAACCGTTGGGGGCTCCCCAAGAGGTTCCAATAGCCTGGAAAAGAGCAGGGTATAAATCTCTATCAACGGGGTCTCCGTGACAAAGCAGCCATCCATCGGGAAGATTGCCTTCAGGGCCGGCAAAGGGGGCAATGGTACCGGCAGGAGCGGCCATTATTATTTGTGCTTCATTGTTTGTGATCCTGGATTCATTAAGAGTAATGGAGTCTTGCAAACTGTTTGCAGAAGATGACTGGGTATCGCTTAATGCGTTAATCGTTTCTTTGAGATTGGATATTTCATTTTTTAGATTTGAAATATTCGCGTACATTTCGGAAAAACTGAAGCCCTCCGAACCGTCTCCTGAAGAACTGTCACTTGAGCTGGTGAGGCCGGCTTCACATCCCGTAAAGGCAGCGCTAAGAACTAAACAGAAACCAATAAGACCGGAATAAAACGTGTTTTTTTTCATACTAATAACTCCTGATTGTAAATTTATAATTTGATTTTATTTGGAGGGTCGTATATAATATGAATGAAACTGTTCTTAATGTATACTGATTTTTTTGGATATCCGGCGAAAAGGGAATGAAGAACAGGAAATAGAACCTAAAAAATACCGTCCATCCGGTCTTTTTTTCTTGACTTTTTAAGCCTTTTTTAATAGTATGAAATAAAAGGTGCGAAAGAGTGAGTACTCACTCCAAACAAATAAATATAGAAATATCGCACGGGCTGTGCGCCTTAAAGGAAGAGGTTAAACTTAATAAATAATCTTAATAGGAGGTCACATGAAGCTTATCCGTACTATCTTTTATTTACTTCTCATTTCAATTATAATACTCCCGGGCTGTTTCCAGGAAGAAAAGAGCAGCAGCTCCCAGCTATCTCCGGCAGCAGCTGCCCTGCAAAAAAGTTCAACAGTTACAACAGAAAATCCCTATCTCTTAGGTACGGGAATTTATGATATTACCGGACCCGCAGCAGAAGTGGGCATGATGGGAATGTCCGATCCTGCCCAAAAAACCAGGGGCATTGTAATGAGACTCCGGTCCAGGGCATTTATTATTGGAGATGGCGGCGGTAATTTTGTAGTGTATGTTGTTGCCGATCTCGCCTATGTTTCTCACGCCGTAAAACAGGGAGTTATTTCTTACCTGAATTCAACATACGGCGGCATTTATAATGACAGGAATGTCCTTTTAAGCGGAACCCATACCCACGGCGGTCCCGGCGGCTATTCCAAATATTTGGTCTATGACGCGGCAGTTCTCGGTTTTATAAAAGAAAACTATGATGTTGTTGTGAGCGGTATTTGCAAGTCAATTGACAACGCCCATACCAACCTGGCCGCAGGCCGTATTCTCATCAACTCCGGTGATGTTTCAGACGCCGGTCAGCAGCGTTCCGAAATCGCGTACGATAATAACCCTGCGGCGGAACGGGCTCAGTACGCCAACAAGATCGACAAAGGTATGACCCTTCTCAAGTTTATCCATGAAAACGGCAGCAGTGATATCGAAATCGGATCGGTAAACTGGCACGCGCTTCATCCCACCAATATGGGAGTCTATACCAAACTCATTAGCGGAGACAATAAAGGATATGCCTCGTACCTTTTTGAAGAAGTAAAAGGTACCGATTATCTTTCAAGTGATACTTTTGTGGCAGCCTTTGCCCAGACCAATTCCGGTGATGTATCTCCCAATATGAAATATGGTCCTCCCGCGACACAAGGCTCGGGTGATACCGATTATCTCATAGAAAGCGATTATGATCATATGGTAGATATGGGCAATATTCAGTACCAGGCAGCAAAATCATTATACGATAATGCCCAGGCCGAAGTATCGGGAACTGTTGATTTTCGGCATATGTATGTTGATTTTTCCAGTGTCAATACCGGCTCCTCCGGAACGACCTGTGCCGCCGCTGTTGGCGCTTCCACTGCCGCAGCCAGCTCCGAAGACAGTCCAAGCCCTGCTGCTTTATTCGATGAAGGGACCACAAACTCGGAACTTTCGGAAGATGACGCCGACAAAATGGAACTCTTCTTAAGCACTTTTTTCCCCTCGTTCCTGGGAATTGCCTGGCCCGACACTCTGGATGAGGACTATGTAACGTGCCACGGAGAAAAACCGATTCTTATTCCATCGGGTGCCGCGACCATAAACGGTATTCCACTCAGTCCCGATGTTCTCCCGGTTCAGATCATTAAAATAGGGAACATTGCCCTGGTTGGGGTTTCCTTTGAGGTTACCACCATGGCCGGAAGACGCATGCGCGATACTGTCCTGAGCTCCCTGGGCTCGAACAGCGAGATCGACACGGTTATTATTACCAGTCCTTCCAATGAGTATTCTTCTTACGTAACAACCGCGGAAGAGTACGACAAGCAGCACTACGAAGGCGCGTCAACTCACTATGGTCCAAACACCCTGTCTGCTCTTCAGAGTATTTGTTCCACTCTTACCCAGGCTATGGAGAACGGAACCGCAGTTTCCGATACGGCAACGCCAAGAACCATATCCGAAAGTGACCTGGTTAATTTTCAAACCGGTGTTGTTTTCGACAGTAAATACGGCAATACGGAATTTGGCGATGTAATTTCCCAGCCCAATTCTTCTTACGCAAAGGGAAATACCGTAACCGTAACATTCTGGGGCGGCCATCCTAAAAATAATCTTAAAACACAGGGATCCTTCCTCAAAGTTGAAAAGATCGGCGCCAGTCAGCAGGTCTGTCACGAGGAAACTGTGGGGTGTGATACGGTAACCGTTTGTGAAACCGTTACTAGCGATAACGTACCCATCGCCTATGACTGGGATCCCCATACCAGGTACATCTGGACCAGGGACGGCCCGGACAGGTCGATAATAACCATACAATGGACTATCCCCGCAGACACAGATCCCGGACAGTACCGCATCATACATTATGGTCACTGGAAATCGGGCTGGACAGGGGCTATTTCATCGTATACCGGAACTTCTAATATTTTTACGGTGAATGAGTAACAAGGTAAATAAGTATTTCAGTCAGTAGTAGTTTGCAGGCAGGGACTTTGTCCCTGCCTGTTTTTTTTTAAAGGCCCCAGACTTCGGCCAAAAAGTTGTTGCAGGATGTTTTCATACAATAGAATATACCGGAGAGAATCAGCCGAATTACGTTTTTCGGTATATTGAGACAAGACCGTGAAGCGGGAAAAAAACAGGTCAGAAACAAAGCTGCATCTGGCCTGGAAGTAGTATGGGCTCTTTGGGTTGTGAGGACTGTTTGAGCGGATGCGAGTTCCGCAGCAATCCAAAGAGCCCATACTACTTCCAGGCCCGCTTACAAGCACAATTGAGTTTCTTGAGAGTGCTGACCCGGCCGTGCCGGGAAAAATACGGAAGAAACTGTGTTGATACCGGGGTCTGTTTTGCGAAGATGCTCCGGGCAAGGGTCTGGTTCTGAGAGACGTTGCACTGCAACGTCTCTCAGAACGAACCCCGGGCAAAATCCCCCGGAAACAGGCCCTATTGAAAAAGAGTTTCTTGAGAGTCAACAATGGAGAAAAAACCGGTGGATAGATTAGATAGTCAACAAAAACGAACACTTACTGCCTTTACCGGCTATGTTATTTGCTATATCATCGTTTTAACAGTCTTTGCTATCCTCACATCGAATAAGCTGATTACACTTCCTTTTCACAGTGTCCAATCCCTTGAGGAAGCCTATATGCGTGTTGTTAACTATATGCCCATTTTTTTCATATCGGTCTTTTCGCTCATATGGCTTAAAGTCGCGGGTCTGCCGGTTATACCATGGTTGAAATGGAAAGAGTGGAAGCGGCCTTCATGGATCTTTTACGCGGTTTTTTTTGCGACTATTGCCTATACGGTCTATTATCTGGGCTTTACCAGGCTCCCGCTCCGGGGTTATCCTTTTTACCCGCCTGTGATACTGCTGAGTATCTTAAATGCCTTTGCCGAAGAGATCTATTACCGGCTCATTCTCTTTAGTATTGTGATAGAGTTGACCCGTACGGTATTAATTCCCTATATGCAGGGAAGGGGGCTTTTGCAGAAAATTATCAGCAATCGTTTTTTTCCTAATGTAATCCAGAGCACTTTTTATGCTCTCATACATCTTTCGCTTGCGGGATGGGAGCTCACTCTGCTGGCTTTTGCCAATGGCATGGTTATGGGGATTCTTGTTGAAAAGCACAAGAGTATTATCCCGGCAGTGATATGCCATATAATTGTTGATCTCGGGGTAATTGGTTTGCCGATGCTCTGGCTTAGAACCTAAGTGTTTACGGGAATTTCTTTTAAACCGCTAATGCCGCCGCGAATAAACATCATCATGCCTTTAATAATACGTTCATCTTCATCAAGGGAATTTTCCCCTGCAAATATTTTCATTCGTTCACGGTAATATTCCGAAGTATAGGAAAACTGCAGCAGAAGAATCAAATTATCCAGGCAAAAAGAAAGAATATATTCATCAACCTCACTGGCAACGGTCCCGTTCTCTTTTGATTCATTAATAATAGTCCGATAATAAAGTGCTGTAATGGTTTCCATTTTGCGTGAAAGCTTGCGGGAAAGATGAGCCAGCCCCTCAGAGGTAATGTCAAGATAGACCTGGTTCAGCTCAGGGTATTTTTTTGAATACCGTTGAGCAGCTCTAAGAAGATTTTCACATTTGTCGAAAATATCTCCCGCTTCAAGATCAACATCGGAAATAGCTTTTTCCAGCAGGTTATAGCCCCGTTCAATTACCGTAAGGAACAAATCTTCTTTTGAAGCAAAATAATTATACATGGAACCAATACTGATCCCGGCGTTCTCCGCGATAATATTAATATTAGCAGCATTAAAGCCTTTTTTGGCAAATTCGGTAGTGGCAGCCTTTAGTATTGTTTCCTGTTTATCTTCAGGAATCTTTCCAAACGTTTCTTTGTGATATTTATTCATTTGACAACCACCTTATTGAAAATAATAACTTTGTATATGTATACCAATTTTTGGCAATAAATTTTATATTATTTGTTGATAAATCTATTAATATTATGAGTGATTGTTCACTCACCCTCTCTACTGTCAAGACCTTTTTTTTGTTTATCTGCGGGAGAACTCTCCTGAAAAACGTTATTCAGGCTCAATGCAGCACAAGTTTCAAGGGGTAAAAATATTCTTGTTTTACCCCTTGAAACTTGTGCTGCATTGAGCCTGCTTTACAAACGTGTAGCTTTTTGGGTTCAATTTATCAAAAAATGAATTTTTTTTCGAAAAATGAAAAAAAATTCAAAAAATATTTCATAGAAACGTCTTTCCAAACGTATTAATATATAGGGATATCTAATGTCTCTTCAAAAACTTGAACCAGCGGATGGGAAACTCAAATGAAAAAAATATTATTAGTATTCTTTATAATAGCCATGGGCGCCTTTGTGGTCTCTTACTTTACCGATTACAATTTTTTCCTACCCGGGGGGGGAAACAGGAAAAAAGAAAAGACTATTGAAATATTAAGTGAAGAATTACAAGAAGCCCGGGAGGACTATAAAGACGGCGGCTCCGTTGAAAGATTAGCAGTTGCCCATAAACAACTGGGAGAAAAATTGGTTGATAATAAAAACTGGACCCCGGGAATCCAAAATCTTGAAAAAGCCATTGAATTCGGCAGTTCCGGTGCCCGGGTTCATCACCTTCTGGGAGGAGCTTACGCCAACAGGGCCAAATCCTTCCCCGGAAGAGATGATGTTGAAAAAGCAAAATTCCACTACCTGCGTTCCGTGGAGCTCAATCCAAAAATTCTCGATGCCCGCTATGGTCTGGGTATTGTTTATTACGTCCTGGAAAAGGATTATAATAACGCGATTAAAACCATGAACGAGATCATTGCGCAGGACCCCTCATACCACCGGGCACGCTTTGTCCTGGGGTCTGTTTATTATGAAAAAAGAGATAAAAACAAGTCTCTTTCCACTTACCTGGATCTTGAATCGAAACTAAAACAGGAGATCGCTGCAAACGAAAAAAAAGGAAAAAAAGAATCTCCAGTGCTTGAGAAATATCTTGAACACTGTAGTAACAATATTAATAATTTAAACCTGGAGTTATCTATTAAAAAATGATGGTACTTAATGACAAAATTTACACAATCGCGCTGTCGGTAATTTCTTCGCCGTCAACGAACAAACTATGGGAATACCTGCCGTTATATTCCCCACAGGAGATATACGAACGTATATCTTTTGAGAAGAAACCTGTTACCCAGGAATTTATCTCGGGTAAATATTCTACCGATCCTATTGAGTCTGCAAAACAGATCCTGGAGGTTTCGGAATCAAAATCAATTGAAATTAGCGGGTACTGGGACGCGGACTACCCGCTGCTTCTCAAGGAGATAGCCAAACCGCCACTGGCCCTCTACCGGAAAGGAAACCTTGAATACCTGAGACCAATCTCAATAGTGGGAACCAGGAAAGCGGAAAAACGGTCTCTTGCGGTAACCAGGCGCATCGCAACGGACCTTTCTTTTGCCGGGTATACGGTGGTGAGCGGTATGGCGATTGGCATTGACCGGGAATCTCATATGGCCGCGCTTGACGGCATGGGAGGTACGATTGGTGTCCTGGCTAATGGGATCGACATTGTCTATCCGTCCGTGAATAAGGATCTCTATTATCTTATAGAAGAATCCCCGAATTCCGCCCTGGTTTCGGAATACCCGCCCGGAATACTGGCAGGAAAGTGGACTTTTGTCCGCAGGAACAGGATCATTAGCGGGCTTTCCCTGGGAACAGTCGTAATAAAGGCAGGAGAAAAAAGCGGGGCCATGATCACTGCCAGGTACGCGCTTGAACAGAACAGGGAGGTTTTTGCCTGTCCGGGCTATTCTTTTGACGACGAATATAAAGGATGTTTTTCTTTAATTCAGAGCGGGGCAACCCTGGTTTCAACCAGCAGCGACATTCTCCGGGAATTGCCGGGCTTTGGGACCATGACAATAGGAAAGAACATTCCCAAAAAAGAGAGTGAAGATTTTTTTCAGAATAGTCTTTTTAAAGACGATGAGAATGATAAAGATTCCATCGAAGGAAACATTCTCAACTTTCTTTCATCAGGAGAAAATGATGTTGATGCTATTATTCGAACGTTTAAATACCCGCCCGGCGATGTGCAGGAAGCGGTAATGCTGCTTGAATTCTCAGGGAAAATTTTTAGAAGCGGCAATCTCCTGGTAAAGGTATCGGTATGAAAATTAAATATATTTTTGTGATACTCATCTCCCTGCTTATGGCAGCAGCCTTCTCCCAGATCTTTAATATCCCTCCCTATGCTGATGATATATACCCTTTATATAAATCGGCATATTTTTCAGGGCTTGAACGGGAAAACAGGGTCATTACCGATGCCTTCCTTGGAGTTAAAACCTATGGCAAACCGGTTTACGGATGGATACTCCTTGATGATATCAAAAAAAATCATTCCATTTCAATAGAAGTCTTTAACGGAGCAGGGGTCAAGATCCCTGCTCCGGGAGAAAAAGCGGAAAAAAGCAGCGAAGAGATCCTTTCTGTGATACAGGCCCGGAATCCGGCAGTTATATCAAAAATAAACAATGGAAAGTTTATTACAATCGTCCCGGTTGCTGTAAAAAAGAGCTGCCTCCTGTGCCATAAACCGGGAAAAAAAGGAATAATTGGAGCTCTTCGCTTTGAAAAAAACTATTCTGCACATAATTTTTATTCTACTGAACGAATTTTACTTTTTGTCTTGATAATTATTGTTCTGGGAGTATTATTGTATGCAATAATCCGGTGGGATCCGGGCAAAAAGGTTAAAGAATTGTTTGACAAATCATAATAATTTGATCGTGTTGGTATACTTTAAATGCCCTCAGGCAACTCGGCTAAGTGGAGATAAAATAGAAAAATGGCTACAGAAGAAAAAAACAGCATTGAACAGGTAGAAAAAGAGAATATACCTGAAATAAACGGCGAGATCAATAGTGAAAAAGAAGCCGAAACCGTAAAAACAACTGCCAAAAAAGCAGTAAAAAAGACTGCTAAAAAAACGTCAAAAAAAGCCAAAAAGAAGACCAGGAAAAAAAATAAAGCCAGTGTTCTGGTGATTGTTGAGTCCCCTTCCAAGGCCAAGACAATAAATAAATACCTGGGAAAAGATTATGTAATTCTCTCTTCTGTTGGCCATATTATTGACCTGCCCAAATCGAGACTTGCTGTTGATGTTGAAAACAAGTTTCAACCTGAATATATTACCATCAGGGGAAAGGCAAAAGTTTTAAATGAGCTTAAAAAGTATGCAGGCGATGTTAGCCTGGTTCTGCTCGCGACTGACCCCGACCGTGAAGGCGAAGCCATTTCCTGGCACCTGGCAAATGCCCTTTCTCCTAAATGCGACAATATTAAACGTATTGAATTTAACGAGATTACGGAAGCTGCCGTTAAAGAAGCTATTTTACACCCCAGGGATATCGACATTGACCTGGTTAATGCTCAGCAGGCCAGGCGTATCCTGGACAGGATTGTGGGGTATAATATCAGCCCCATTCTGTGGAAAAAGGTCAAAAGAGGTCTTTCAGCGGGCAGAGTTCAATCGGTAGCTCTCAAGGTTATTTGTGACCGGGAAGAAGAGATAGACAAATTTAACCCGGAAGAATACTGGACCCTCGATGTTGACGGGACCTTTAAAAATAAAAAGTTAGGATTCTCTATTCATTCTCACAACGGAGAAAAAGTTAAAATAAAAAACAAAGAAGAGACCGACGCTATCCTTGAACATCTTAAAGATAAAAAATTCACCGTAGCTGGTGTTAAAAAGAGCGAACGGAAAAGAAAACCGACTGCTCCGTATATTACCAGTAAACTACAACAGGATGCCGCGAACAGGCTGGGCTTTACTTCGCAGAAATCCATGATGATTGCGCAGCAGTTATACGAAGGTATCGACATTACCGGGGAAGGGCCGGTTGGTCTTATTACTTACATGAGAACAGATTCTACCCGGATTTCTCCTACTGCTATTGAAACGGTACGCGGATATATTACGAATAATTTTGAAAAAGAATACCTGCCTGAGCAGCCAAACGCCTATAAAACCAAAAAAGGAGCCCAGGATGCTCACGAAGCTGTACGTCCTACTGATGTTCTCAGAACCCCTGACTCCATCAAGAATGACCTGTCCCGTGAGCAGTTCCGTTTATATGAACTCATCTGGAATAAATTCGTAACTTCACAGATGACCCCTGAAGTGTCCGAACTTATTACGGCTACCATAGAGGCGGGAGAATATACGTTCCGCGCCGGCGGGAGCCGGGTCCTTTTTAAAGGATTTACCATTATCGACAAAGGAAGTAAAACTGAAAAAAATTCCCTGCCTGTTATGGAGCAGGGTGATGAAATTACTGTTGTCGAATATAAACCTGAGCAGCATTTTACCTCTCCGCCGCCCCGGTTTAATGACGCGTCCCTTGTTAAATTTCTGGAAGAATCGGGCATTGGCCGCCCTTCAACCTACGCGCCCACTATTGGCACTATTATGAAGCGGTACTATGTTGTCCGTTCCGGCAAGCAGCTTGTTCCCACTGTCCTTGGCAAGCTGGTTAACGGTATCTTAAAAGAACACTTTGCCTCTCTTGTTTCTACTGAATTTACTGCCAATATGGAAGACCAGCTTGACCTTATTGAAGAATCAAAATTTGACTGGGTTATGATGCTGGAGGAGTTTTACGGCCCTTTTAAAGAGGTTATTGACAGGGCGGAAGAGAACATTGAAGAGATGAAGGGCGTTCTCGACGAAGAGACCGACATGGAATGCGAGAAATGCGGCAGCAAGATGTTAAAGAAATTAGGCAAATACGGGTTCTTCCTTGCCTGTTCCGGCTTCCCTGAGTGCAGAAACGCCAAATCCCTTCCGCTTGGAGAATGCCCCAAGTGTGACGGAGATGTTGTTAAACGCCAATCAACCAAAGGCAAGGGCAGGGGTGCCTTTTACTCATGCAGCAATTACCCCGATTGCGACTTCATTACCAGGGACACTCCCGCAGCCAAAGATTGCCCCAAGTGTAATAAAGTCCTCTTCAAAAAGAAGCTCAAAGGCAAAGGAGAAGAACTCCTCTGCCTCAACGAAGCCTGCGGATACCGCGTTGCCCTTCTTGACGAAGTCGAGAAGGTCCAATAACAAACGTAATCCGTTTAAGCTGAATAACTATATTTAGCCTCTGAGCGAAAGCTCTTCCGGAGGGTGAAACAAGAATATTTTCACCCTCCGGAAGAGCTTTCGCTCAGAGGCTGGCGCATTAATTAAATCCTACACGATGAGACTAATCATGTTTGTAAGCGGGCCTGGAAGTAGTGTCTCTTAGGATTGCTGCGGAACTCGCTCCGCTCAAACAGTCCTCACAACCCTAAGAGACACTACTTCCAGGCCGAATATAATGTGTAGAATTAAACAGGTTCTTATGAGGAGTAGTCGCGACTAAAATGCTTGTTGAAATAGACCTTTTTATGAATTATCTTTTGTTTGAGAGGAATGCGGCTGAAAAAACTGCGGAGTCTTATAATAGGGATCTGCTGCAGGTGTACCGTTTTTTTATGGGAGATTTCCGGGATGATCCGGTGTATGAGCAATTTGATTATGATGTTGATGTTATTATAGAGGATGATGATGTCACGGTGGAATCGATCGATAGAGATGATATTATCAGCTTTGTGGAATATTCCTATGACCGGGGGCTGAAGCGGTCTTCAATAGAACGGAAGATTGCTGCCATTAGGACCTTTTTTAAGTTTCTGCACCTGAAAGAGATAATAGAGAAAAATCCCGCCATGAGTATACCCTTTCCTAAGAAGGAATCCCGCTTGCCTAAATTTTTATATCTCAAAGATATTGCGGCAATACTCAACTTTGAAAGTGAAACCTTTATCGATTTCCGGGACCGGGCCATTCTGGAGACCTTTTATTCATCCGGGGCACGGGTAAGTGAGCTTGGTTCAGCGGATATAGTCTCACTCGATCAGGAGAGCAACCGGCTCAGGGTCATGGGGAAGGGGAGTGAAGAACGGATCGTCTTCTTAACCGGGGAGACCGCTGCCGCCATACGCAGGTATCTGCATGAACGCAAAAAGAAGTTTGGAGAGCTAACGGAACCGCTTTTTGTGAATAACCGGGGCGGCCGGATTACGGTCCGCGGAATTTATGATATTGTAGTAAAACGGGCAAAGGCCGCGGGCCTGTTTGAAAAGGTCTCTCCACATACCCTGCGCCACAGTTTTGCCACGGAAATGTTAAACCAGGGAGCCGATATTCGCGCGGTCCAGGAGATGCTGGGGCACAAGAATATTTCCACCACCCAGGTCTATACCCATACCACGAAGGAGCGGTTAAAAAAGGTGTATAATAAATTCCATCCCCACGCGAAAGACGGTTCCCAAAAAGAATAACGCATGTAGGGGCACGGCGTGCCGTGACCGTACCAACCCTCTCTACAGGTTTCATTTTTTACAAACAGTATCATTTAGCCACGGCATATGCTTTGCGGCTTTGGGCAGTTTCCTGACTTTGCAGCAATCTATTTCAGCAACGGACTCATTTAATGTTATAAAGCAAACCTCGGTATGTTTATCAATACCATAGTATACATTCAGGGAAGTCAGCCCATGTACATGGAAAACTCCTGATCTAATTGAAACAACACCCGGATTTTCGTTGACACTAATTTTTCTTTTGGCTTTTTTGCCCGTAACGCACGAGCTTAAAAGAACAATACAAACAAAAAACACAGTTATCTTTTTCATAGATTTTCCTCAAATAAAAAATTATTATAAGGGATGGTGTGTACGGG
>JAAENB010000591.1 GCA_024224995.1 bacterium
ACTATCATGCAAGAGTTTGCAAAAGCGACTACTGAAATGGGGAACGCTCAGAAAGCAGCGGCAGTTAAAGCAATTTTTGGTGAACGTGCCATGTCAGGGATGTTGAAATTCCTGTCAAAAGGCGGAGTTACTAAGATTAGAGAATCGCTGCAGGAGCTTGACAAGGCCGACGGCGCTGCCGCCAAAATGGCTAAAGAACGTCTCAATAACCTCAGCGGTCAATTAAAGATTTTAGGTTCAGTAATGTCTGATTTGGGGATATCTATTGGTAATGTCCTGTTGCCGCCTTTGACTTTGATTACACGGGGTTTAGCTGCCGTACTTGGTCCTATTGGGCGACTGGCTGTCGCCAATCCAGTTGTCACTAAAACTATCGTTGGACTCGGGGCTGCGCTGGTTGGTGTTAAAGTGGTTTTACCTCTGGTCGCTCTTGGAGTTAAAGCGCTGGGTGCGGCGATTATGGCTAACCCAATCGGCTTAATTATTGGCGGTATTGCCATTGGCGCAAGTTTAATTATTCAATATTGGGAACCAATCTCTGGCTTTTTTGGCAGTCTTTGGGATGGTATATCAAGTGCCTTTCAAACTGGCTGGCAA
>JAAENB010000592.1 GCA_024224995.1 bacterium
CCCTTATGTCAAGCATTTTGTTAATTTGAGGTTGGTTGAAGGGGGTATTCATAGCGTGGAGTTAACCTCCACGCTATGAGAATATTAGAACCATCCAAAAGCACAGATCACCTGCCCGGAAAACCCTCTAAAGTCACTATCGGAAAGACCTTCTGTTCCCACGCCGTGTACATATCGATATGATCCGCCTACTCCTATCCGTGCAAAACGGGTCAGGTTTACGAACAGGTTCACTTCCGGTTCAACTACAAAGAAGACATCTCCGCCTCTTTCATAATCTTCATTATCGGCAACAGCTCCAATTCCTCCGGCTCCTACGACTACTCCTGCGGAAAGGTGTACCAGGCTCTTTGGAAAGAAATAGTATTCAAGCATGGCTCCGCCATAACCGATGTGCAGGTTGGGCTTATCCCCGGTATAACTTCCTACTATCTCCCTGCGTTTGGTTGGATATACCAGGCCGTATCCTGCTCCGCCGATTACCCAATTTTCATTTATTATAAGTCCGCCGCGGCCGCCAAGCATCCACCCATACACATTTCCTGCCTTTGTATATTTCAGTACCGGTGCTCCATAACCGGATAAGGTTATACCGTCATCGGAACTAAAAATACTGTTGGGCTTTTCCCTGGTATCTTCCTCTACTGCTGCTGTTTCCTGTGCAAAAAGTGATACTGTACATACTGAAACTAAAAATACCGCCATTATTGCAATTTTTGTTGATATTTTTGTTTTTCCTTTCATTGTTTACGCTCCATGATAATTTCGGCTTAAACCTGCCGTTTTTATTTTACGCTTTATTTTCCTTTCTATTTATTTAAAC
>JAAENB010000593.1 GCA_024224995.1 bacterium
GCATTATGGAGGTTCTTATGAAAAAATTCACGCGAAAGAAATTCATTGCCCTGTCGGCAGTATCAGCTGCCGCAGTAGGAACAGGAGCAATATGCGGAATAGATTCGGACAGTAAAAATAAGACTCCTGAAAAGGCTGCCGCAATTGAACCGCCGAAGCCGAAAAAATCAAGGAAACAGATCAGGGAAAGCTCGCGGTCAATTCCGGTAATGGCGGAAACCGATGTCCTGGTTGTTGGAGGCGGACCATCGGGCATGGCCGCAGCCCTCTCTGCCGCTAAAGAAGGTGTTGATACAATTCTTCTGGAGCGCTATGGTTTCTTTGGCGGCGTTATTACCCAGGTAAATATGGGGTCCATCGCATGGTACCGTTACGCGGATACAATTGACGCCGGAGGCATCTGTAGGGAGTTTGAAACTAAAGCAAAAGAGATGGGCGCCAGTATTGATCCTTTTGAAGCGATGAAAAAAATCCCCTTTGTTACGGGAATACTTGAAGACGAGGGTTTGCTGGTAGATGGGAAACCAACCTACGAATTTTTGGATGCTGAATTGTTTAAACATGTAGCCGATACAATGCTGCTGGAATCCGGCATTGTTCCGGTTCTTCATTGCCTTGCCGTAGACGCTATTATGGAAGGAAGCACAATACAAGGCGTCATTACCGAAAGTAAATCCGGCAGGCAGGCTATTCTTGCCAAACGCGTCATTGATGCCACTGGTGATGCCGATATTGCGCGGTTTGCCGGAGCCCCTTTTCGAAAAAGTCCCAGGAGCGAACTCATGGAAGTCACTTCAAATTTCAGCTGCAGCGGCATTAGTTTTCTCCCTTTCATGGCCCGGAACCTGACCAGTGTAAAGAAGATGAAAGACTTTGGTTTTAAGACATCGGGCAAGGAAGATGATATGTCCACGACTGTTCTTATTGAACCTTTTGAAAAAGCCAAAAAAGCCGGAATCCTTGAAAAGGACTGGGATATTGTAAGCTGGTGGAATGGTCTTGTGGACGATGGAGAAATCCTCTCTATCAATGCTGTCCATATGCACGGCATAGATCCTACGGATGTATTGGATTTAACCAGGGCGGAAATGGAAGGCCGAAGACAGGCTGTTCTGGTTATGGAATCATTAAAGAAATATCAACCCGGCTTTTCCGATGCCCGTATCCGCAACTTCCACACATCACTGGGAACTCGAGAATCGAGAAAGATCAAAGGTGCTTACAATATAACAGAGCACGATGTGAAAAACCAGGCCCGGTTCAAAGATTCTATTGGCGTGTGCCCGGAATTTTTAGATGGATATAACCTGCTCTACATACCTACTACGGGCAGGTATTTCCAGGTACCCTACGGTATTATTCTCCCCAAAAAAGTTGAGAACCTGCTGGTTGCGGGACGGTCTGTTGCCGGAGATAAAATCTCCCATTCAGCTACCCGGCAGATGGTCTGCTGCATGGTTACCGGTCAGGGCGCGGGTGTGGCCGCGGCAGCATCGGTGAAGGAGAAGGTATCGTGTAGAGCGGTCAATATTTCTACCGTTCAGGAACGCCTTAAAAAACAGGGAGTGAGGATATCCTGAGCGGCGGCGGATTGCTAAAACAAAAATTATTTTCCAGGAGACTACATTAATGAAACGACCTCTGCTCTATCTTTCTATCCTGTTATTCGGCTGCGGCAGAATAAGCTCTATACCAATCACTCCCTCCATAAGTCCTCAAAAATGGCTGGATACTCATCCATATATCCGGATTGGTGATATAATTCTGGCAAAGCCCGGTTCTTCAACAATCGTATACCTCCTTGGAATAATTACTATTTTTATTGGAGTTTATTTTTTAAGGAAACGGGGGCATGAAACGTCACGGACCTGGTGGGGAATTTCGCTTCTTCTCTGGGGCATTGGAACTCTTTTCGCAGGCACAAGCTACCAGGCGTTTTTTTATGAGATTAAGTGTGCCGGGAAATCCATATGCAGCTTTACCAGCTGGTATGAAGTCTTCTATATGATATTTACCGTAGCCAGTGTAAACGCCATGCTTACGGCAGTTGGCTGCTCCACGCTTAAAGAGAGTTCTCTCAAAAAAATAAAAATATACACCCTGGCAAACTTCCTGGTATATCTTGCGATATCTCTTACCGGGGGATTTCTTCCGTCACCGTTTATGGCTTCCTTTGAATTGATGATGCTCTTTTGTATTCCCAACTTCATCATATGCTTCATTTTCAATTTCAGATCGTATCGTAAGTTCGGCGATCTTATGAACAAGCGTCTTTCCATGACATGGGTTTACCTCTTAATGGTTATGGCTGCCTACTATGCCTATCTTATTGCGGGATATTCAAAAATTTTGTGGGCTCAAGGGATATGGTTCTCTGCCAATGATGTGCTCCATATTGGACTCATTCTGTGGATGCTCTATATTCTTATTGGAGTATCGGGCAGGATTTACGACCTGCCTTCTGAACCGGCTTAGTTGTTTTTTTTGATAAAATCTGAAAATATAAACTTCTCTCCGTGTCCGGGATAAACACGGTTTATAGTATAGTGTTCCGTTTTTTTTAAACTGGATTCTATTTCGTTTGCATTATCGACAAAATACAATTTAGGAGATCTTCTATTTTCAAATAGATCTCCGCATATGAGATCATTTTCTTTTGTTAAAACAGCAATTGACCCAATGGAATGCCCCGGAACATATAGTATCCCGGCGTCTATACCGTAGCTTGTTAAATCACTATTCTCATCTAAAAATATATCGGGCTTGAATGTATCAATCTTTAAAAATATCCTTATTATGATATCTGAGAGTAAAGAATGTTTATTTTTATTAATAAACATATTCCCGCTTTCCGTGAGAACCGCGTCTTTTTGATGCATCCCTATTGGACAATTATATTTTGTTTTTAAATATAGCGCGTTTCCGGAATGATCAAAATCTCCATGTGTTAAAATAATAAGTTTTAGTTTTCCAATGGTACAGCCCAATTCGATCAATTTATTCTCAAGCTTACTGCGATTTGATTGTGAAGCAGTATCAATTAATACATACGTATCATTATTTCGAATTAAATAACAGTTTCCGCTTAACCCGGAGAATTTGATTGTAAGGATTTCGTTCATATATCAAACCTTAGTATTGTATTTAAATTATAATAGACATCCGCGAAAAAGCAAGATATTTTTTTTACCGGGACAACCGGTGCCGCTGCCGCAGGCAGTTATAAGCGTCAGTACCGTCACTAAAAGACTTAAAAATAGTTTATTTCTCATTACATGTATCTCCTTGTAAAAGTTTATACTATAATAAGATGCAAGTTTTGTGCCAGAATCATGAAAATAATAAAAATTATGATATTTCATGGGGATATACCAGTTATTTTAACGATTTATTCGCGAAAAAGCCCTGAAAAAAATTGTCTTGACCAATTATGGCAGTTCAAACTATAGCTATAAATTATTGGGTTTTGCAGAGATAAAAACAATAAACAATATACATATTTATTAAAAATCAAGTGGGGGTAGCATATGTCGAATACGGACATCTTAAATTTGCCATGGAAAGATAAATGGGCATGGGAGAGTACGGAACTTAAAACAGTTACCGGGCACTTTGTTGACAACACTAAAACTTTCGCGGATAAAGAGGGGCAGCTCTTTAATGAGAAGCTTTATAATGGTGATAGTAATGGAAAACTCTTATGGGGAGAAGTTTATTCAAGAGTTGAAGACTATTCCTGCGGCTTAATGAGTTTAGGCTTTAACAAGCAGGATATGGCCGCAATCATGGCCGGAACCAGTCCTTATTGGACTCATGTTGATATGACAATAGCCTGTACAAATGGTGTTAGTGTTACTATTTATCCCACTCTTTCTTTAAAAGAGGCTACTTATATTGTAAATGACTCCGGAAGCAAATATATGTTTTTAAGAGGAGATGAAGTTCTTAAGAAGATCCTGAGCGGTTTTGACCAGATGCCAACACTGGAAAAAATTATTGTCATGGATCGCGAATACAAAAGTAACGATGACAGGGTCATTAGCCTGGGAGAATTACAGGAAAAAGGTATTGAGTGGAAAAAAGATAGTAAAAATTTTGAGGAATATACTGCAAGAAGAGATGGAGTAAAGTTAGATGATACCTATACAATACTCTACACCTCCGGCACAACCGGTCAGGGTAAAGGAGTTGTTCTTTCTCATCATAATGCTACAACAAGAATGCATGGCGTAAGTGAATTCTTTGACTATTTTGGCATGGGATTCAAAGAGGAATATACAACACTATGCTTCCTGCCTCTTTCGCATATATTCGACAGGGGTTCATGTCAAATAGCTGCTATTATCGCCGGCGCAACTATCGCTTATGCCGACAGCCCCGGAACCCTTCTTGACGACTTGCAGAAATACAACCCGCACTGGATCAACTGTGTCCCAAGATTATATGAAAAAATATACATACAGCTTAACCAGAAAATGGGCGAAAGCGGCCTGAAAAAGAAAATGTTTGACTGGGCACTTAAAGTAGGAGAAGAAGTCTACGAATACCGTAAAGACACAAAAACAGGCACCTACAACATGGGTCATGATTTCGATATAATCAGTAAACTTCCGGGCGGATTAAAGTTTAAATATAAAATCGCAGATAAACTCTTCGCGAAAGTGAGAGCGGTATTTGGAAAAAACTTCATGCATTCATTTTCCGCAAGCGCTTCAATATCAGCGGATCTGCTTAAATTCTTTTACATTGTAGGAATACGGGTAAGTGAGGGATACGGTTCTACCGAGAGCTTCAACGCCTGCGCAAATACTCCTTTAACTGCCTGCAAGCCGGGATATGTTGGACTTGAGTCTAATGGAGGCCGGGTTAGAATATCAGATATTGGTGAACTTGAGATAAGCGGTGCCGGTATTTTTAGTGAGTATCTAAACAAGCCGGAAGAGACTGCTGATTCTTTTACCGCAGACGGCTGGTTTAAAACCGGGGACAAAGTTGTGATGGATGAGTTC
Organism: bacterium; assembly: GCA_024224995.1. The sequence continues at coordinate 5,010 of JAAENB010000593.1, forward strand.
GGCTATATAAAAATAGTTGACCGGATTAAATCGATCATTTGTTTATCCAGTGGTAAAAATGTCGCGCCCGTAAAAATAGAATCTCTCTTTGCCACCAGTGTCTATATTGAACAGGTTTTCACTATTGGCGATGAGCGGAGTGTCATATCCTGCTTAATAGTTCCGAACCTTTCTTTCTTCAAAGAAAGATTTGACGCGGAAGGCATTGAGTACGACACGAGCAAGATTGAAATTGATGATTCCGCCGGTGTTCCAATTGTTACGAAAGTTGGAGATGACTTCCTTGAAAAGGGTGATTTAAAAACGCTTGTAGCTCAGGAAGTCGCAAACGCGAACAAAGAGCTTGAAGGTTTTGAGAATGTAAAACAGCATACAATACTTACTGAAAGATTTACCGAGCAAAACGGGATGCTAACACCAACTCAAAAAACAAAGAAAAAAGTGATACTTGACGTATATTCCGATAAGATTGAAAAGATGTATGACAGGTAAATAAAACAAAATCTAGAACCGGGGCTTCCTTCATCATAACGAGGGGCTGGAAGCCCCTCGCAGGGGTCGCACCCCTCGCAGGGGTCGCACCCCTCGCAGGGGTCGCACCCCACGTTATGAGAAATACCCATAGCCCTGGTGAAATAATTTACAAACAGAGCCTGTTCCCGGAAGATGTTATCCGGGGTTATGCTCTGCTGCCCCATGGGGTTAAAACCCCGGGCTAAAATTGGCTCATTTCCAGAAACTCTTGCGACCCCTGCGAGGGGCAGTTTTCTGCATGGCATGATATATTCCCACAGGGGCTTACTGTTCCATTTATCCTTTGCTTCCAATAATTGTAATCAGTCCTTTATCTTTATTAAAAAAATCTATCCCAAAACCATTTTCCCTTAAAATTGATTTTATTTTTTCTTCGGATATTTTAATTTTTTTATACGAACTGATTTTTTGTTCCCATTGATTATTTTCTTTTTCATTTACGATGTCATATACTGTTAAATAATCAGAATGATATTCCAAAAAACAGGTAAAAATTTTTGTGTCATCACTTCGTACCGGTATAAATCGATCTTCCCCCTTTAATTCAAAAGTCAAATCCCTGAGCGTTAACACTATTTTCCCGTTTGACACTAATTCTTTATAACAATTTTTTATCAATAATTCAACTGAATTCATATGAGGAAGATGCGTTAGTGTATCACCCATACAAATAAATAGTTCGGGGGTTTTATTCGCATATGCTTTGAAATTTAGAATATCATCTTCAATCAATTCAACAGTCCTGTCCTTTTGCTGTAATTCCGTTAACAATTGTCCGCAAAAATCAACCGCAAAAACATCAAACCCAATTTGACGTAACGGAATTGATTGAAATCCCGAACCAGCCCCTAAATCAATGGCAATTTTTGAATTTAAAGGGATAATATGATGATCCGTGAAAAATTGTTTATTCTTTGTACTGTTTTCTTCAAAACCGCCGAATATCCATGAATAATAATTACTTAAATGATTTTTATAATGATTTATTGTTTCCATAGGTAAATCTTAATAAAATTAACCGGAGTTGTCAATAAAAAACATTTGCTTTAATTTCACCAAAATTCATAAGATGTACTATGGAAAAAAACAAACCAACCCTCTCCCTCGCGCCAATACGCGGCGCAACAGACCACATCTTCCTGAAGGTGTTCCAGCGCTACTTTCACGGTATCGACAAAGCAGTATATCCCTTTATTGATTGCGCGTTTAAAAAGAAGTCTGTGGAGAGTAAATTACGGCCTTTAAAAAGCGCTATGGGCCAGGGCATTCCTCTTATTCCCCAGCTCTTAAGCAATGACGCTGAAGAGTTTATCCTGTATGCCAACACGCTCTATGAAATGGGCTATGGAACTATTAACTGGAACCTGGGCTGCCCCTACCCCATGGTGGTAAATAAAGGCAAAGGCTCGGGGCTTCTCCCTTACCCGGAGCGGGTAAAGTCTATGCTTGATACCGTAAGCGCCTCAATGAAACCGGCACTATCCGTTAAAATGCGCCTGGGTCTGAGTGATCCCCATGAGAGCGAACAGATCCTGCCCCTGCTTAACAACTATGACCTTGAAGAGATTATTATACATCCCCGTACGGGCAAGGACATGTATACAGGAGATATTAACCTCACGGTATTTGAAAAATGCCTTTCTTTAACCAAACACCCCGTAGTATATAATGGCGATATTACAACCCTTGCCCGATATTCAGACCTGGCAGAGCGCTTTCCTTCGATTCAGCAGTGGATGATTGGAAGGGGGATATTACAAAATCCCTTTTTAGCGGAAGAGATACAGTCAAGCGCGCTCTATGAGAAGGGGGATAAAATAGAAAAAATCAAAAATTTTCATGATGATATTTTTAGTGAATACAAAAACATCCTGTCGGGGCCGGCGCACCGTATGGACAAGATGAAAGGGTTGTGGATATATCTCTCTGTATATTTTGAAAACAGTAAAAAGATTAGAAAGAAAATAAAGAAGGTTTCTACAGAAAAGGAATACAAGAAAGCGGTTAAAAATATTTTTTCTTGACCTTTTCCGTGAGAGCTGCTTATTCATTAAAAGGATATACAATGACAGCGGAAAAACGAATTGAACAGCTTGAAATAAAAGTAAGTTATTTGGAAAATTATGTAGATGAACTTAATGAAGTAATTCTGGAACAGAAAAATAGTCTGGACCTTATTAATGAAAAAATTGACAAACTATATGGATATATTAATAACGACAACACAAATGTTGATTCGAATGAAAAACCTCCCCATTATTAAAAGGAGAATGCCCTCCCCCCGGCTCCGCAGCTCATGGAAAGTGCAAACTTTCAAGCTTCAACACCAAAATAGTGCTTGACAATTTTTATAAAAATTGGTATTTATAACAAACAGTGGGCAGAAGGCTCTTTATGAAAAATGTAACTCTATGGAACGTAGTGTACTCATTGTTATAATAATTTTAGGAAAACATGTGAGGGTGTTGTATTGAAAAATAATAAATTAATACCATTTTTTTTGATTATTTTCACATCATTTTTTATGACAGTACATTCAAAAGCTCAATGCCCTCCAAATGAAAAAGCTATATTAGGTGCCATTGGTGAAGCATTAAAAAGGAATAAAGCACGTGAAGAAAATGGGTATAAACTTCAATCAATTGTCGATATCACTGATAAAAAATACAATGAAGAAGAGCTTTATAGTTTCTATCATAATCATCTCCAGGAAGATCAGAACTTATTATTGGTAAATAATAAAGTATTTTCTGATAAAAAATATTTTCACACATTGGCATCGTCAAAAAGCATTTTATGTGTAAAATCAACATCTTATGATAATGCCAAGAAATACCTTGAACAACGGGTTGATAAGATTAAATATATCTCTTTAATTCCGAAAGATAAACCAGGAATTAAAAATGTTTTTACCGGCATCACATTCAAAAAAAACAATTTAAAATATGTTGAGAAAGATCTAATTGCTTCTAATGAAAAAATTAAAAAACTCAAGAATACAATCTTTATAAATAATACAAGTGGTTTATCTGCATCAAAAAAAATTGAAATGGAGATAAAAAACAATAAAAATGAATTCCTGATTATAATCGGTCATAATAAGGGGATGGTGTTCTAATTTGCCCTGATGCTTCAGAAATTAAAATTAGCACAATCAATAAATTATTAAAAAACAATAATAGAAATGGGCTTGTTCTATCCTGTGAAACATATAAAAGCATTTCTCATAATAAGAGCACCGAAGTAGTAACAGTAGTAACAACCAAAAAACTTGAATTTAATCATATAGCTGATTCTTTGCTTAAAACTGAAAAAAGCATTTACGAAAGCACTAAAAGGCCAAGAATTGGAGATGTAATAATACAAATTGATTATAATTTATTCACTGACATTACACTCTTTAAACACTATTATAAAAAAAGGGTTGCAATAGCCTTTGGGGGGGGGAGTCTTGCGGTGGCGACTCTTTCAATCATAAATTTTGTAAGTAAAAATGATGATGATGATGAATAAAAACAAGGAGGAGGAACAATGTTCGGGCATCAGTTAAAATTTGTAATTGAAGTTTTAAAAGCTAAAAATACTCCAGTTTACGCGGGTGATGATAATGAAGATGATGACGCAATGCAGAAAAGGGTTGATCTGGCCCAACAATATACCAGAATGGTGATGCAGGCAGTAATATCAGTAGGTATATTGATAGTATGTTTTTATTTATTATTCTCAAATGAGAACAAGGAAATGATGAAAATAGCAAGCGGCTTCATTGGCATTGTTGTAGGATATTGGTTACGTTAGAGCGACTAATAAAAAAACAGTTTCAATTTCGTAAACGTTTAGTGCGATCAAAAGCTGCGTAATTCAATTGATGGTTCGCATCCATTTTAATCATAATCATGATCGGCAATTATATCTATCACCGCTCCAACTAAATCCCCAATCAAGCTCCCGGAACGCATCCGGCGCCGTTTGTTTGGATTATTGAAGTCATCAAGAAACTTTTTTGCCTTTTGAATATCCTTCTGCCCCTCCAGCAGCTCCTTGCCTGCTCCCGCAAGGGCGGGATTGCCTTTATTATAAATCGCGACTTTTTTAAGCTCTCCCCCATCGGCCCATATCCCCTCACAATTGCTGCAGCGGTCCAGGATAACATTGGAATCGTAGGAATAATTAAATTTTTCCATTTTTTCATTGCACCGGGGGCATTGTTTCGATGCTTCCGAAAGCGTATCAACATTAATCACTTTCTCTTTCAGCATGCCGCCGGAATTGGGAAGGTCTTTCTTCGTGGCAACAACTCCGTCCACAACCTGCTTCAGTTCTCCATAATCGAACCAGATCCCTTTGCACATGGCGCAAACATCCACCACCACGCCATGATACTTTTTCTCAACAAGTGAAGCACCGCAATACGGACATTCCATGTATATCCTCCCCTTATTGTATTAGCCATAGAAACGGCTTTTTAAATAAAACGAACAAAGAACACTATAGATAAAAAGGACCAGGATCCCGGCGTGGCGGTAGAGCGGCAGAGATACTTTTTTCTTCCGGGAAACCAGCACGGGTTTTCTAAGATCAATCTCTTCAAGGGAATCTTTTATGGTGTCGGCAGTGGTGAGAACAAACTCCCCGCCCCCGGCATTGGCAAAGCGTTCAAGAAATTCCTTTCCCAGGGGAACAAAGGTAAACTCATTATCTTTCTTTTCGTTAAAATTTACCAGTTTATAGCTGTCAACAGGCCGTTTCGCGTTCTGCCGGTTGTTATACACAGTTACGTTAATAATCCGGGAGTCGTTCTTTTTAACAGTATAGGGCGAACCGGGAGTAATAACACTGCGGTGAATGACCGTGCCATTGGGATTGATAAACCCGAGCTCGGCGCTCACCTCCTTCAATCCCGGAACCGGATCAAAGTCAATTGTTTCGTTCCGTACCGTTACGGGCATTGATGAAATTCCCAGGAGATACCGCGCGAACGATTTTAGAACTTCCTCATTACTAATACCGGTGTTATACGAAGCTTTCCAGAAAGAATCGGTCATTACCGCCAGTACCCGCCCTTTACCGGCGGAAATTCCCGCGATGAGGGGGCTGCCGTTCGACGCCCGTACAAAAAGATTCGCCTGCTCTTTCAGCTGTACCCGGTTAAGACCAACAAAAGCGGTTCCTTTTAATTCCAATAACCCTTTTAAAGAAATAAGGTGTGATATATCTTCGGGAATAACGCGGTAGCGCTCGCTGCCGGACCAGTTCGTTCCGTTCGTTGGTATACAGGGAACAATAGAACCAAAACTGTTAAAAACATAATCTTTACTCATATAGGAATTTGGCCCCCCCATAATAAGAAGACCGCCGCCGGTTCGAACAAACTTTGCTATATTATTAATATAATAGGGCGATAAAAATTCTGTCAGGGAAAAATCATTCATAATAATAAGATCAAAATTATCGAGTTCACTCCTGAATAACTGGTCCGTAGGAAAGGGAATAAGACTGAGCTCGGCGTTTGGCGTATTAAGCAGCTGTTTATGTGTACGCAGAATATAGAACGATATCATATCCACGCCGGGAATATTCTGCAAGCCTCTTCGAATAAAAGCAGTGTCCGCGGAAGGGTGGCCGCTAATATGGAGAACACGAAATCCTTTCATAATGCCTTCCACCGGGGCATAATCCTTGTTATTGGAAACCAGGGTCTCCCGTGAATCCAGGGCAACAGCCGCTGAGAGTAGAAAATTACCTGCCTCTTTTATTACCAGGTCGAATTCGCCGCTGCCGTAGCCATTCTCAATATTAACCAGGACACTGCCGATATTTTTCCCGTCGAGCCGGAGTTCAACCGGAACCCCTTTTAAACTCGCGCCCCTGACAGTAACGGCGAACCGTATCTTCTCTTTTTTGTAGCGCGGCATAAACCGGGGAACATCGGTAAAAAGAACAGATTTGTCAAAGCGAACCCCTTTCCCTGCCCCTTTGAGATAGAGCACATTATGAGCAAAGGAACCCGTAACCGGGACAGTTCCGTTAAGCCCGTCGAGCTTTTCGGTTTCATTTCCATCGGACAGGATTACCAGGCCGGCAACTTTATCGTCCTCATATTCGCTTGAGACATAGCTTTGCAGTTCCTGTATTGAATCAATGAGCGCTGTTGATTCCGCCATTTCCGGTCCGTGAAGCCCCCTGGAAAAAGGGATCAGTTCCAGGTTATACCCGGGGAATTCATCTTCAAGGTATTCCCGTACCCGGTCCGGTTTTAACGCGGCGCTGGCAGATACGTCAACAGCGCATACGATTATTCGCCGTTCCGCCTCGGGCCTGGTAGTGGAGATCTTAAATTCAAGACCAAAGAGAACAAGCATAGCAGCCATGAGCGCGGAAACCAGGGCAAAGAGCAGACGCATCCAAAGATTTTCCCAGGCTCCTGCCAGAAGATAGACGGCACCAAGGGAGATGATACCGGCTCCAATAAAAAATATCATTTAAATAACTCCCTCTTTTTCAATCGTTTTAATATTTGCCTGGTATGGATCTGGTCACTTTTATAATTACCGGAGAGCATATACAGGACCGTATTAAGCGCTGTCCGTACCGATCCTTCATTGTTCCTGAGTATTCCCGATTTGAAATTTTCCCTGGAAACGATGAGCGCTGTCCGCCTGGTAGACCTGGATATGTCTACTCCATAGAGCGAACCTCCCGGAAGCAGGAAAAAAGACCGGTACACCGGGTGTTTGCCCGAGAGCCTGGGCAGCACTTCCCTGTCCGGGTCGTATTCCATTTGTTCCAGGACCAGTTTCCGTATGGATTGAAAATATTCCCGGTCTCGTTCCCGGCCGCAGGTGGCAATAAATACAATCCCCCCGCGCTGAATAAAACGGCGCAGCGCGGCTTTTACCCCTTTGGAAAAAAACCGCTGATTTTTACAACCGATGATCCAGAGAAAGGGCTGGTCCGGCATTTTACCCGCGGCAAACTCACGCGTTGTTATCTTTTCATAATAACGGGGAGCGATGAGTACTGAGGTCCGTTTCTCAACCTCCTCTTTTATACGCGCGAACATTCGCCGGTTCTCTCCGTTTAACGCGGGACTGGCATCCAGTTCAATGAATTTAAAATCAGCTGCCCTGAGCGGAGCTCCCGGCACCAGCAGGAAAAACAATAGCGGAACGCACAGCAGAACCCCGGCCTTTTTAGACCGGACGGTTCGAAACAGGAAGAGCAATACTTCCAGGAGTATACAAATAAGTCCGGCATACAATAACTTCTTAAACGGAAGCTGTCCCGTAATTGTTCCCGATTCCTTTAATCCCTCAATTCCCGAAGGACGGTTATTAGCAGCAATGGCAATATTTGCCCGGAACCGGCTTATTTCATCGACCAGGTATCCCGAAAGTCCGGCCTCTCCCCAGGAACTTCCGGGACCAACTGAAAAGATCAATATTCTTCTTTCGGAAGAATCAGCAGTAAAAGAAAAGGCCAGTGGGACATTATTTTTTAGCCTGGTATAGACTGATATTTTCCCGCTGCCGGTTTCGTTATTGAGAAAAACCGGGCGAAAATATTTTTTTACCGTATAACTGCTCCCCGTAATGAGGGACTCGCTTTCCTGAAGCTCCGCGAAATAAAAAAGCTCTCCCCAGCGCTCAAATACACCCAGCCCCTGGTCCATTGCGGGAAATATGATGATATCCTTAACTGAACCGCCTGCTCCTGCCGGTGCTGATAATACTTTTTCCAGCCGCTCCCTGTCGGGATTATACAGTAGTACCAGTCCCCGGGGTCCCGGGGGAAGATTGCGCGCCATTGCGCTGAGAAAATAACTGTCTTCATGAAAAGAATCAAGCACTCCATTGGGCAGGTTCAGCTCTACCAGCTCTCCTCTCCCCGTAAATGGAACAGCAGCATCCTGTACTGATGCATGCTGCATACTTTTTCGTCCCGGTGTTTCGTGCTGTGACGGATCAAAGATCAGGAGCGCGAGTATTATCACCCCCAGCAATCTCAGGACAAGAAGGATCCGGTCTTTCAGGCTTCGGACCCTGAACACCCGTGATGCCAGGTCCCTGATAATAAAAAATGAGCCCAGTTTCAGTTTTTCTCCCTTTTCGGTCTTCGCGTACAGGGTAACAAATACCAGGGGGATCGCTGCTGCCGCCAGAATTCCGTATAACAAACTCATGATAATATCCCAATAAATTCATTAAAGGGATCAGTTCCCGAAAGGACGCTGCCGCTCTTTACTCCAAAGGCCCTGGACTTATTCACTATTGCCGCGAAATGCTCCTGGTAGCGCGTATGATATTTTTCCATTAAATCATTCGTTTCGGAAAGAAGCGAGTCCGCCGACTCGGGGTCAATAAAACGATAGCGTCCGTTAAAATTAAAATCTTTTTCTTCAGGGTCCTGGATTATAAAAGAATGTACATTCCTGGACAGGTGCGAGATGTCCCGCATAAAATGAGCAAACCTGCCAATCTCTACAAAAAAATCGCTGATAATAAATATATTAGTCCCTTTTTCTATAAATGTACTTTCCCAGAAATCACTGGTCCGCCCGTCGAATTCCATGTCTACCAGGAGATCCGTTAGCGCCTGCTCCGAACTGACTGCTATTCTGTCTCCGTGCCATAGAAAATGAATCCGGTCCCTGCTCTTCAGCGCCAGCCGGGCTGTGATATAAGCGATGGACAACGCTGTTATAAACTTCGATGCTCCGGCACTTTTATATACAGCCTTCATCGACTCCGACCCGTCTACGGCAATAACAAAATCGGTTTGCCGGTATCCTTCCCTGATCTTAATAAACAGTTTCTCTGTCCGCGCGGAAAGCTTCCAGTCGATATCCTTAAGAGGATCACCGTTTCTATAATGCCGGTAATCAAGAATCACCGGGCTATGCCCGGGCCTGGGGGATACATGCTCCCCCATTCGTATTCCCGTTCCCGATACGTCCAGCAGCATCTTCCCGATCCTGGAATCGAGACGATACCGTGAAATATTACGCATGAGCTGCGATTTTTGCGATGAGCTCATCTATATCCTTCCCTGACCGGTTAAAAATCGCCGATGGTATTATTCTATGTCGAAGAACATTGGGGAACACCGCCCGAACATCCTTTTCCGTGACCACGCCCTCCCCATATAACAGGGCGTATGCCCTGGAAGCGTGTACCAGGTGATAGGCCGCGCGCGGTCCCGCTCCCCACTCCAGAAATTCCCGGACCTCTTCCGGTGATGAGGGGTCTCCGGGCCGTGTTTTCCGGATGAGCGCGATCGCAAACTCCATGACCGTTTCCGGTACCGGTACCTGGTCTACCAGGGACTGGTATTCAAGCAGGGCTTCCCTGGTTATTACTGGTGAAAGATCGTCCAGGAACTTGCTGTAATCCCTGGACGCGATGAGCAGTTCTTCTTTATGACCGGGATAGTCTACTACAATCTCCATTATAAAGCGGTCCAGCTGCGCTTCGGGCAGCGGGTAGACTCCTTCGTAGTCTATTGGATTCCTGGTCGCGAAAACTATAAAGGGATCATCGAGCCGGTACACCTCTCCTCCCAGGGTTACGTTCCGCTCCTGCATTGCTTCAAGCAGCGCGCTCTGGGTTCTGGGTGTTGCCCGGTTTATTTCATCCGCCAGCAATATATTCGTAAAAACCGGTCCCTTTATGTACCGGAAATCTTTCTTTCCCGACTCCTGGTCGTAGTCCAGTATCTCAACTCCTACGATGTCACTGGGGAGCAGGTCCGGGGTAAACTGTATCCGGGAATTGCCCACTCCCAGCACCTGTGACACTGCCTTCACTGCCAGGGTCTTGGCAAGTCCCGGCGCGCCCGTAAGCAGCGTATGCCCCCCTGCCAGTATTGCCGTATTTATGAGCCGCAGCACATTCTCCTGGCCCAGGATCACTTTATTTACTTCTGCCGCAGCCTTTGTAAAATCATTTTTTAGTCTCTCTATGGTCTCCTGCATAATTACTCCTTCGTGGGGTTTATTCTTCCCCGGATTCTTTTTCTTTTAAGAGTTCAACCTTCCAGGTTAGTTTGAAGTTTGAAGTTCCAGGTTTGAAGTTCATTGCCCGGAGTTAAGCTCTCAACTTCAAACTTTAAACTTATTCCAACACATCCCGCCAGAACGCCTCTTTTTCCCTGGTATTTTTGCTTCTTTCTTTACTCATTTGTATGATCTTTTCTTTATAATCAACCGGTACGGTGTAAATTGCTTCCTTTGGTATAAACACAAAGCGCTCCTGGAAATTTCCCGGCATTACTCCTTCAAAATTCCCCTTTGCGATCTGCTGCATCTGCTGGCGCTGCTGCTTCGACTGGTTTACCAGGGATTCCAGGTACCGGACTACATTTTCCTCCGCCTGCCGCGCTTCAGGAAGCCGCTTTTTTTTCAGCTGTTCCCGCGACTGTTCCCCGTAAATCTTTGCGGTCCTGGTATAAAAATCCAGAGACCCCATACTAAAGGGATACCGGGACATGATCCTGCCCGTCTTCCGGTTTAATTCTTCCAGTTTTTTATTGATCCTGCCCTGGCCCCGGGAGGCCTCTTGTATTCTTCTCCTTTTTGTAACAGTAATGTTTTTCTTCTGTTCTTTTATTGTCTCCTGGGCTCCGGCTATGATCTCATTCAAATCCTTCATTGCCTGCTGGGCCATTTTGCCAATTTTCTGCCTTGACGATTGAAGTGATTCGGAAAAAGCCTTTCGCATTTTTTCCATAAGCTGCGCCATCTTTTTCCGGGCTTTTTCCTTTTCTCCGGCTTTGAGCAGCTTTCGTATCTCATCAAGTTCTTTTTTATACTCTTTATCCAGGTTTTCTGCCAGGGCCGCCATTCTCTTAAAAAAGCTTTCATGCTTCCCGCTTTCAAAATCATTGCGGGCGTTTTCCATCTCTGCCGAGATTATGTCGATACGCTCCGACTCCATTACCAGCTTTAATAATTCAAGATACCGCTCAAGAAACTCCACATACTGTTCCAGGGATTTTTTTCTATCCCGCTGCACCTTTCCCGACAAAACTGTATATATATCACGGGTTTCCCGGATTAAATTACTCCTGGGAAGGCGCTCTTTTAATTCTTTGGAAAATATCTCTACTGCGGAATCAAGCTTTTCTACATAGGATTTATTCTTCCCGGTATTATTTATATCTCTCAGGAGCTCTCTTCCCTCCCGTTCCAATTCCTCTACCAGGCTTATGGCGCTTTTTAATTCCGTAAGAATATCCGTAAAATTGACATACCGTAATTTACTGTTGGTTATTCCGCCGCTGGAAAACAGGTTATTATCTTTTACTTCTATATAATACTCGACCTTTTTCGTTCCGGGCGGGTATACCAGTTGATACAGTTTTTTCCCCTCCCGTAAAACAGGATTCCAGTTATAGGTACTGGTATACTGCTTTTTCGCTTCCCTGGGAAACCGGGCTATGAGCTCCCGGTGATGCGGACTGTCCCCTCCGGCTTCCCGGTGGCACAGAGTGATTTCCAGTACTCCGTAATCGTCCTCTGCGGTAAAAGATATGCCGAATGAATGCCCAAAAACCAGGGTATGCTCCTTTTCCGGGGCATGGATCTCTATTGTGGGCGGTTTGTCCGGTATCGCTTCTATGCGGTATACCTTGCTTTTTTCAGTCCTTTTGCGATTATCGTTTTCAAGGTCAAATTCCAGGGCAAATGCCCCTTTCATTGGGGCCAGGAACGATACCTCAAACTCCCGTCCCTTGCTTACGGTTACGGGAAAAAACTCCAGGCCCTTTTGCGTGGAAAAGAAAAGCTCCCCTGACTTTATTCCATTTAAAGCCCCCCTGATTATTACTTTGGAGCCTTCCATTACCAGTATCTTTTCCTTCTTTTTCAGGTTCGTGACCTTTTTATTCACTGAGTCCAGGTAGGCCGGCGGTATAATATGTGCCTCTATCCGGTCAAACTGTATAACCGGGCCTATGGAAATGAGCTCGGCCGGCAACCCTGTTCGTAAAGCAGTTACTATATCGGAAAGGAAATGTATTCTATATATGGAGAGCAGAACTGCCGCAACAAGAACCGCTGCGGCTATGATTATCCGTCGAATTCCCGGTACCAGGAAGGCTTTTATTCTTACTGAATCGGAAATAGAAGCGGATACCCTGTTCGAATACTGTTCGGACAGGTACGTGGAAAGGCTTTTTTCTTCCCGCAGCGACTCTTCAGGAAATCCCCGCCCCCCATCCAGTTCCTGCGCTCCCCGGATATCACTCGATGTACAGGGTTCCGATACAATTGAAGAATAAAACCGCTCACCCCAAAAAGGATATCGGTACAATAGCAGGGCCAGGGGTACTGCCAGGGACGCAAAGCCAAAAACCAGCAGCGGCAGCGGTGCTATCATCCCGGTCATAATAAAAACCCTGGGGATTAGCAAAAATACCGCATGGAACAGTACCAGCACTGCCAGGCTTAATACCAGGGAACTGACCGCTATAAACAATATTCGGTAATTCCTGCATTTCTTTACAACTTCTATGGTTTTCATATATATTTAATATTTTTTTGTCTTATTTTAAGTTTTATCCGGATAAAGACTAATTAGTAAGTATACCCTCCACTTTTGTCAATAACTTCATTCGTGAATATCAATATTTTTCCCTCTCCATCCCGGTTTGTCTAATTTTTACAATTCTTTATATCCCCTCTTTTGTATATTGTGCTATATCATCAATTAAACATCAATTACACATCATTTACAGGAGCTATATCACCATGAATCAATCCGCTTTTCCCCAAACAGTTACCAAAGATCCGTCCCATAGCACTATTTTTATCAAAAATGCCAGGGTCCACAACCTGAAAAATATCAGCCTGGAAGTTCCCAAACACCAGGTTGTTGTTTTTACCGGGGTTTCGGGCTCGGGTAAGTCTTCCCTGGTCTTCGACACCATCTTCACCGAAGCCCAGCGCCAGCTTGTTGAAACCTTTTCGACCTTTGCCAGAGCCCGGCTTCCAAAGCTCTCCAGGCCCCATGTGGACGATATCCGGAATATATCCACTGCCATCATTATTGATCAAAAAAAAATGGGCCGGAATATCCGCAGTACCGTGGGTACTGCCACTGAGATCTACACCCACCTGAGACTGCTCTTTTCCCGCTGCGGTTCCCCGCTCATTGGCCCTTCATTTATGTTCGGTTTTAATCACCCCGAAGGTATGTGCCCCGCTTGCAGCGGCATGGGAAAACAAATCAAGATCGACACCAGCCTCATGATCGACAAAAACAAATCCATTCGCGACGGCGCCATTAACCATCCCGACTATAAGATCGGCGGCTGGAACTGGCGTGAAATGGCTGCCATCAAACTCTTCAACTGCCATATCCCCTTACGGGATTTTCCCCCTGACGAACTGAACAATCTGCTCTACGCGAAATCTATTCCCATTGAAAAAAATCACGGCGCCGGGACCTACACCAAGAACTTTGAAGGGATCGTTCGAAAACTTGAACGGCTGCATATTAACAAAGGCGAAGATCAATTGAGTGAAGCCCGTAAAAACGCTTATCAGAAATATTTTATTTATACTCATTGCCATGCCTGCTCCGGTTCCCGGCTGAACGACCGGGCAAGAAGTGTTCTCATTAACGGTAAATCTATTGACCAGCTTGCCGCTCTTGAACTTACGGATCTGGATGCCTTTCTCGCCAGGCTGGACAATCCCATTGCCCGGCCCCTGGTGAGAAAGATCCGCGCCGTGCTTTCCCATCTTATTGCCATTGGTGTTGGCTACCTCTCTATTAACCGGGCTGTTGGTACCCTTTCGGGCGGTGAATCGCAGCGGGTGAAGATGGCGCGGCAGCTCGATTGCGACCTGGTCGACATGATGTATATCCTTGATGAACCGTCCATTGGACTCCATCCCAGGGACACGGGCAAGCTCATTGATATGCTGTTTCAAATCAAAGATAAAGGGAACAGCGTTTTCGTGGTTGAGCACGATCCCGATGTTATCCGCGCTGCCGACTGGATTATCGACATTGGTCCTCACGCCGGTATGCACGGCGGTGAACTGGTCTTCTCGGGCACGGTTGATTCCATTGCGCAGTCCAACAGTATTACCGGGCAATACCTGAACAGCTATGTCAATACTTCCGGGAATTCTTCACGCGAAAGAAAAAAAGCTCAGGGCTATTATGATATCAAAAACGCTTCGGTGAACAACCTTAAAAACGTTTCGGTCCGCATTCCCCGGGGTATTCTTACCTGCGTTACCGGCGTTGCGGGCAGCGGGAAAAGCAGCCTCATTAACGAGGTTTTTATCAAACTGTTCCGTGAGGCTATTGTTATTGACCAGTCCCCTGCCGGAAAAAGTTCCCGCTCTAACCCCGCTACCTATACCGGTATGTTTGATATCATCCGTAAAGAGTTTGCCCGTTCCTCGGGGTCCGACGCTTCCCTGTTCAGTTTTAATTCCAAAGGGGCCTGCCCCAAATGCAAGGGCAGCGGTTTCTTAAGCGTTGAGATGAGTTTTCTCGATGATATTTCCATTACCTGTGACGAGTGCGGCGGAAAAAAATACCGCGATGAAGTTCTGGAACTTTCCCACAACGGCAAAAATATTTTTGATATTCTGGAAATGACCATTAACGCCGCTCTTGACTTCTTCGACGTTCCCGGCATTGTTAAACGGCTAAAAATCCTCCGGGACGTTGGGCTCGGCTACCTCAAGATCGGCCAGTCCCTCAGCTCCCTTTCGGGCGGCGAAGCCCAGCGCATTAAACTGGCTTCGGAGCTGCACAAA
>JAAENB010000594.1 GCA_024224995.1 bacterium
CGGAGTGAGCTCCGGGTACGCCACAAAAATATATAAACAATATGAAAATGAATCAATAGCAATAGTGAAAGAAAATCCCTACCGCCTGGCCGATGACATCTTCGGGATTGGTTTCCAGGTTGCCGATGCTATTGCGGGTAAACTTGGTTTTTCAAAAGATTCAAGTTTACGGATAGAATCGGGGATATTATATGTGCTCAAAAATCTTTCAAATAACGGCAATGTTTTTTATCCCGAGAGCCTGCTTCTCCGGGAAAGTCTTAGCGTTTTGGGAATACAGAATAACGAGATACTCAATGACGCCTTAGAGAGTCTTAAAAAAAATAAAAAAGTAATCATTGAAGAAATAAACGAAAGAGAAAAAGCAGTTTACCTCTCTTCCTTTTTTTACGCGGAGAGAACAATAGCTCACAAGATCAAAGATCTTTTAAATGAGCCCACTGAAGAAAAAAAAGCAGGAACAAAAGAATCAATAGAGTGGGTGCAAAAAGAGCTTTCTATTAATCTCGCGGAAAACCAGGTTACGGCAGTGGAACGCGCTCTTCAAAGCAAGGTCATGATAATAACCGGCGGGCCCGGAACCGGAAAAACCACCATTATAAATTCAATCCTGAAAATCTTTTCAAAGGAAAATATAAACATCATGTTAGCTGCTCCAACGGGGAGAGCCGCGAAACGGATGAGTGAAGCCACCGGGTACGAAGCAAAGACTATTCACCGGCTTTTGGAATACAATCCGCGCCAGGGCGGTTTCCAGATCAATGAGGATAACCTGCTTGATTGCGACCTGCTCATAGTGGATGAAGCGTCAATGATTGATACGCTGCTCATGAACAGCCTGCTCAAAGGAATGCCCGTACAGACTACTTTTATTCTTGTGGGAGATGTGAACCAGCTGCCCTCCGTGGGCGCGGGGAATGTCCTGAAAGATGTAATTGAATCGGGAGCGATTCCCGTAGTTGAGTTAAATGAAATATTCCGGCAGGCAAAGGAAAGCAATATTATTGTTAATGCCCATAAGATCAATCACGGAGAGCTCCCGGATCTTACGGTAAAAGAAAATACCGATTTCTATTTTATAAATAAAAACGAATCCGGAACCATAGCCAACACGATCATACAATTGGTGCAAAGCAATATTCCCGCGAAATTTAACTACAACGCGGTTGATGACATTCAAGTCCTCACCCCAATGCATAAGGGGGATATTGGAACCATGGTCTTAAATGAACGGCTCCAGGAGGCCCTGAACCCGGGGAAGACAGCGCTCAAGAGAGGCGACAAGAGCTTCCGGGTTAAGGACAAGGTTATGCAGATAAAAAACAACTACGACAAAGAGGTTTACAACGGAGACATAGGGAGAATATCGAGCGTCGACGCGGAGGAGCAGCTGGTAGTTATAAATTTCGACGGGAAGTTCGTGGAATACGATTATGGAGAGCTTGATGAAATTGTTTTAGCGTACGCCGTTACGGTTCATAAATCCCAGGGCTCGGAGTATCCTGTTATTGTTATGCCGCTTCACGCCCAGCAGTATGTTATGCTGCAGCGGAACCTTGTTTATACGGGAATAACGCGCGGCAAGGAATTGGTGATCCTGGTTGGCACAAAACACGCGTTGAGTGCGGCAGTAAAGAACAATGAGAGCCGTAAAAGGTATACCAGGCTGGCATACCGGCTGGGGAAACGGGTTGAATAGTTTATTTAATAAATCATTTAAAAAATCTTTTAACAAAACCCGTTAGTTTATTCTTTTTCTTCGGAGGATCTATTTTTTTATTGAGCTCTTCCAATTTGTCCCATATCCCGCTAATAGATTCCCGGATCGCGTCCAGGTCTTTCCGTTCTATCGGTTCTTTCTTTTCTTTCTCTTCCCCATCTTTTGCCGGGGAAAAAACATATAGCAAATAAACCAGGAAAACAAAAAAACAGACCAACACTTCAGAAGCGCTTAATAATTTCGTAAACCGCGCAGCAGGAATAATATCACCATAGCCCAGCGTTGTTATTGTAACGGCACTGTAATAAACAAAATCGGAAAAGTATAAAACATTAAGGGGCCGGGGGGAGATGAACCTGTTGGGATCGGCACAATAGGCGATATCATACAGCGTGGCGTAAAAAAGAATAATAAATATATATAATATTATAAAATAAAAAAACTTTTTCTTTTTGACGGGTCAAGACTTTTTACCAGGTTATAAAGAAAGAGCAAAAAGCCGCGAAAAACTTTATTTAAAACCAGGATTATTATACAGAGCCAAAAGGAAACAAGAATTATAAAAAAAACCGGATCAAGCCCCGACGGAACAATGGAGTCTTTTAGAGACAGTTCCACTCCGAAAACCCGGGGAAGAGACCATGCCGAAATTACGCTTACCAGCACGGAAAATATAGCTGCGCTAAAAGATTTCACCCATTTTTTTATCATAGACCTATACTATAACAGGTGAAATTTTAAGTCAACTATATTCCGCAGGAGAGCGGGCTGCCTATATCAACCCGGAATGTAAACTATGCCTGGCGCAATACCTCCGCAGAACGTTCGGAACTCGCTCCGCTCAGACAGCCTCACAACCTGCCGAGGCATCACACCAGGCATAATTTACATTCCGAATTACGTTTTTCGGTATATTGAGACACGACTCCGGACAGGCCCGAGTCCGCTTTTGGATTACTGCATCTCGCCGGTTAAATCGAACTTCACCAGGAATATATCATTGTCACCGGCACTGGTATTCTCCCCCAGGCCGCCGGCAGTGTAGCCTGTTACGTAAATATTATCGTTATCGTCAATAATGATTCCACCGGCCAGGTCATCTTCCGTTGATCCGTACTGGCGGATGGACCTAACAGAACCGGAAGAGTCATATTTCAGCAGGAACATATCATGACTGCCGTTAAGGCTGTCATTGGTATACCCCGTAACAAAAATATCATTGTTTGATGATACAGCCGCATCAAAAGCATAATCTTCATTGGAGCTTCCCATCATTTTAGTCCATTCAACATTTTTGTTCCCGTCAATCTTCATCAAAAAGATATCCGGAATGCCGCCAAAGGTATTGGAATCCCCTGCCGCGATATTCATGACCGCGCTGGTATACCCCGTAATATATATATTATCATCATAATCAACGGTTATGCCGGAAGAAGAAACGGAACCGCTTATTCCCCACATTTTTTCCTCGGAAATTCCGTCGGGGCTGATCATGGCAAGGAACATATCATTCCCGCCGCCTCCGCCGTGAGTATTTCCTTCAAAATCTCCTTTGCTATACCCCGTAACCAGAATATTCCCCTTGCTGTCAACGGCTACGGCCGTGCCCTCGTCATGGGCTGTTGATCCCAGCTGTTTGGTCAATAACCGGTCCCCTGAAGAGTTATACTTCAGCAGGAACATATCCCAGCCGCCCTGGTGAGTATTCCCGTCAAGTGAGCCATAAGTTCCGCCGGTAATATAAATATTGCCCTCATTGTCCAGTGCCATATCGTAGGCTCTGTCGTTTACAGCGGAGCCGAACAAGCGGGACCAGACTTTATCTCCTGAGGTGGTATACTTAATAAGGAAAACATCGTGGTAATCCGTAGTTCCCGCGTTCGTATGCCCGTCGAAGTCTCCGTAACTGCTGCCTGCAACATAAATATTATCATCTTTATCGATTACAACTCCTGTGGCCGTGTCATGGGTTTCCGTCCCCAGTTGTCGAGTCCAGACGGTTTCCCCTGAAGAAGTAAACTTGATCAATACCATATCAGTCTTACCGGCATGCCCGGTTCCGCCCAGGTCTCCCTGGCTGTTCCCGGCAACATATATACAGCCGCTGCTGTCAATGGCTGCCCTGTTTTGAACAACATCAGAAGCAAAGGAGCGTATTTTTCTTATTGACAATTCAATTAAATTACTTTAAAATTTTTAAGTAGAAGAGCAGATGGAGGACCGATATGAAAAAGATTCACATCGTTTTATTACTGGGTCTAATGATAGTAAATCTTACGGCCTGTGGTACAAAAGAAAAAGAAGACAAAAATAAAGAAGATAGTGCGGCAGTTTCCAAACTAAAAAAAGTCGATAAAAATAAATTTATATTCGCCACCCAGGATTTCCCTCCATTTAGTTATGAAATAAATGAGCAGGTATCGGGGCCGGGAGCTGAGCTTATTACGGAAATATGCAAAGAGATGAATGTTGATTGTTCATTGAGATTACTTCCCTGGTCTCGCGCGCAGCGTGAGGTTAAGAACGGGTCAGCGAACGCGCTCTTCTTTCTCGCCAGGAATGAAGAACGCGATAAGTGGTTATATTATTCCCCCCCCATAATAAATACATCATACGGCTTCTTTGTATCAGCAGACAATCCAATCAAGTACCGCAAGCCCTCAGATATAAAAGGATATACAGTTGGCGTCTATGGACCGTCAAATACATCAAGATCCCTGGGCAAAATTTCAGAAAAAAGCAGCGGAGTTAAAATAGATATGACTCCTCATGATGAAGCGGCATTCAAAAAATTATCACACAAACGAATAGACGCGGTATACTCAAACAAAGAAGTTGGCCTGGCCATGATCAAAAAATTAGGATTAAAAAATATTCGGTATGCCGGGTCTTCCAAAAGCATTAAATATTACATAGCTTTTTCAAAGGAACATACCAACAAAAAAAATATTGAAACGTTTATTTCTGTTTATAAGAAATTATACAAAAGAGGAACAATTGGACAAATATTAAAAAAATATCATATGCAGGCTGCTGCGTTCTAAACTTTTAGAGAAAACCATTATGCAAAATTTCAAAATGATACACCGGGCAGCGGTAAGATATTTTCTTTTTCTGCCCATACTATCTTTAATAATTATCTACTCCTTTGTTGTTAGAGCCAGGTTTGCATTGGGTTTCTGGCCTCTTCCATATAAACCGGACCCTAAATCCCTGGATTTTTTGCATCACACAATAATTTTCGCCGATCTATTTATAGTATTTATATCTTTTCCGGCGTTAGTGCTTTATTACATTTTTAACTTCAGGAAATTTGCAGATAAAAAATATTATTTGGTTTTAACGTTATTAAGCTGGACCGCATTCGCAATAATTTCTTATCTTGATCCTTTTAATTTTATCGAATGGATTTTTGACTAGACGACTATTGACAAACTATTTTTTTTATGTTATATTTATACTATGAAGAATACACTTGAGACCTATTTACAAGCAACAAAATATTGCGATTCAGATAATCAAGACATCATAGATCTGAGTCATGAAGTAACAGCAGCATGCAGCACGCCGCAGGAAAAAGCGGTAAAATTATTCTACTGGGTAAGAGACAACATTTATTACCGGGTTGGATTGTGGAATAAATCCGCGTCAGAGACACTGCATGAAAAATACGGCACCTGTACCAATAAATCAAATCTTCTCACGGCGATGCTGAGAGCCAGTAATATACCGGCAGGGTTTGGACTCATGACAGTAAAAGGCCAGTCTTACCTGGGGCCCATCGCAATCCCAAGACTGAGAAAATATATTGGAAAAAGATCAACTCATGTCTACTCCGTAGTCTACCTGGATAAATGGATTAAAATTGACGCGTCAGATGATTATGAATTCTGTAAAAAGATAAGTCATTTCAACCCCACTTCAGAGCTTGTTGACTGGGACGGCATACATGACGCAGAATTAAACATTAAGAAAAAAGATATAATCGATGAAATTTTTCCATTACAAAATATAAAATATTTGATAGAAAAAAAAGCGGTAAACGCCCAGGGAGTGAAGCTTACGATCGCGAACAGGTTGATTTCCTTCGCCCGGAAAAATACGATTCCGGTAAAGGACGCGGCAGAATTTGAGGAACAGTTCATGAAGTATTTAAGAAGATATCATCCGCTTGAATACTATCTCTTTTATTTTTGGGACTTATATTATAATTTCAGGAACAAGAAATGAAAAAAAACATCATTGGAATAATTGGCGCGTACGGACAGACCGGGGTTGTAGCCGCTGCTGAAATATTAAAGCAAACAGACGCGGAAATCATCGCCGGAGGAAGAGATGCCGAACAGTTGAAGACTTTTTCCAAAAAATTCGGTAAGCGGGTAAGGCCATTACGGGTCGATGTTTTTGATGAAAAATCACTTAAGGATTTTTGCGCGTCATGCGATATCCTGGTGAATTGTGCCGGTCCTTCATACCTGGTAAAAGATACTGTTGCGCTTGCCGCGTATAACAGCAATATTCATTATATTGATCCCGAAGGATCACTACCGCTGGTTCAAAGCATTGAGGGAAAAAATAACATACTCATAGATAATAAAAAAATATTCTGCCTCTGTGTAGGCTGGATCCCCGGCTTAACAGGAGTGCTCACCCACTATCTACATACGCAGGCGTTGTTAGAATTGGACGCGATAGATGCGCTTGAAGTATACTATGGCGACAGAAGCAACTGGTCAAAAATAGGTTTCCTTGGCATGGCTCACTCCCTTCTTTCCCAATCCCCTGCCGGTTATTATAAAAAAGGGGTATGGACCAATACCGGTCTTTTAACAGGATCAAAATCATGTCTTTTCCCAAAACCATTTGGCAAATACCGCGTATTCCCGCATCAATATTTGCCGGAACTTGAAAAACTTGCCCGGGCATATCCATATAATAAAATCGCGTCATACGCGGGGCTCTATAGTTATCGCACTGCCATAATAACAAAATATATACAAACCTTTCTGCGAAATAATATCGACAAAGCGTCAGAGCTCATGCGCAAAGCGTTTCAACATGACGCGGCAAGGTACGGCAAGGGGGGCGCTATTGTTTCTCAGGCATTTGGAACAAAAAACGGCAGTAAGCAGCATATACAAGCATATATTTGTGAAACCAGGCATTACTGGATTACCGGAATCCAGGTTGCCATTTTGATAAAGCTTATTATTGAAAATAACATTAAAGAATTTGGTTTAAACTATCTGTGCGACACCGTGGACGCTCAAATGTATATTGATGAATTAATTAAGAATGGAGTCTCTGTCAAAATTGAAAAGTCTTAATCACCGTAATGAGCCTTTTTACCGGGTTCACCAGCGCTGCTTTGAAAAAAAAGGAAATACCATAAACATTACCAGGAGAATTGATGAAAGCATAATAATAAGCTTATACGCGTATTGATGAATGTATTGCCGGTAATTTTCATAAGAGAATCCCGCTTCATAAATTACGCCTTTGGAGATATCAATATGCGTAAAAGAAATATAATGAAACATGCCAGTGCGGTCTTTCCGGTAGTTCCTGACGCCCGCTGGATTCATGGGAGCAAGATATCGCAGTACTTCTTTTTTTAATACGGTATCCGGAGCGTTGTTCTTCTCGATATGGGAAATAATAACTTTTTGAAAAGGATCAAAAGCATTGTCCTGCTTTCGCAAATAGCTAACTATGTTTTCCCGGAATTTTTCTTCAGGGATTTTATTAATTTTCTTCTTATTATACCGAATTCTCCAGTTAAGATCCTGAATGCGATCCAGAATTGATTGTGAAGATACTGTTTTATTTTGTTCCAGGCTGTGTATATATTCTAAAATAGCTTTTTCGTATCCCTTAAAATAAGAATGCCCCTCGTTAAAAATCACAGCCAAACGATTGCCGATATCCTCACTGTTGAACGTATTCAGGTTTTTAATTTTTCTCCACATGAGCGTATTTAATAATTCTTCTTTTGAGACAAAATCAATATGAATCTTTTTATCGCTGCCGCTCCGGGGAACGATTTCATTTGAAATACTCTCCCCTGTTGCGGAGGAAAAAGAGGCAATATACCGGATATGGGGCGACTTTTTTGAAGTTTCAAGAGCCAGTATAATATCTTTTTTGCAAAGAGAATCATACGCGTCATCCTTATCCTCAAAAGAAAAAAAACTGATCCCCTGGAAAACAACCAGCAGGGTAATAAAGCAGATCCCGGTTATTTTTGCCATAACCGTTGTTTTGTCTTTGGTATTATTAATATAAATAACTGTCATAACAAAAAAACCGAGAATCGTAAAAAGATCCTGTGTAACCTGGTAGATTCTTCGGTCTAAGATTCCTTCACGACTTAGTATGTTAGTAACTGCGGGGATTATTATTGTCACGGCAATAGCGCAGGTCATGGAAATTATTGCCGCCCTGTCGCCGGTTTTGGTTATGATCGCTCTCCAGGTACCCGCGATAAGAACCAGCAAAAGATAGAGTAGTATAACAATAGCGAGAAACCGGCTTATACCGTCGCTATCAAAATCCCAATAGTGAGCGGAAAGATGAAAAACCCGCTCCGCCTTCAACGAGACAAACACAAAAACAGCGAATAGCATGGATGATGCGGCATAAAGAACTACCAGTATTATCCTTATTAGCCTGGGTTTTGCAGTATGGGGAAAATAAAAAAAGAGGAGGAGCAAGTGAATAAACGCGGGAAAAACAAATCCCGCCGTGAGCCAGCGGTGGAAAGCGGCAGCGGGATGATAAACGCTTGACGCGATAAAGTACCCAACATAAAATAAACCCAGGAATAAAAAGCCTGCTCCCAGGTGCAATGACGCTTTTGACCTGTTCTTGATTGTAAAAAAGAAGTATGTCATGGAAAACGTGAAAAACAAGGGAATAAGAGATCCCACAGAGAAAAAATTAAAAAAGATTATGTTTCCGGATTCCACCTGTATTATCCTTCCAAATTGAAATAATACTGTATACCGCAAGAATACGCAGCATATGTTCAAATATAATAGATTAATTAGCGGAAATAATCAACAACAAAAAATTTCAAATTAACCCCTTTCTTCGGGAGCAGTTTAATTCTTTAGGTAAGCTGCGGCTCTGCATTTCCAGGAGCCGTAAAAGCCGCGATAGTGGCAATTTCTCTTGATTTAAGATCAAGACCTGGCCGGGAAAAAATACGGAAGAAACTTGATAGAGATAGGTCTTTTTCTGTCCGGGGATATTAACCGGAGCCTTTTCTGCTCCCGGGGTTAAAAACCCCGGGCTACATGACTACACCCCTCCGGGGTATTTCTGGTATGGGACCGAATCGCCCGCAGGGCATTGGTTGACCATTGGTTGATGCTGACCCAAGACAGAATCGCCCCAGCGGGGCGACGTGTTGTAGCTCGGGGTTTCAACCCCGTGGACAGAGCAGAGCCCCGGTTAAAATCTTCGGGAACAGGCCCTATTAAAAGGAGTTTCTTGAGAGTGATACTATGAACTTCCCAATTTTTGAAGCCTTAATGATAACCTGCTTTGGCCTGGCCTGGCCTTTTTCGATCTGGAAATCATATAAAACAGGAGTAAATAAAGGTAAAAGTCTTATTTTCCTGTTTATTATAGATGCCGGCTATTTGTTCGGTCTTGTGCATAAAGTATTCTGGTCGCCCGATAAAGTAATTATTCTATATATAATTAATTTTATAATGGTTACTTTTGATATTATGCTGTATATCCGAAACCAGCGAAGAGCTGAAACAGATCAGGCTGTGTGAATATTTTTTACGTCTACACACAAACGCCTCTACGGGCCTTTCTGTCCTACTAATTAGCAATTTTTGGACTGAAGTTCTCTATTTCCAGGTAAGCTCTATTTAAGCTATCTGAATGTAAGACACCTTGTTCTATATTCCAATTCTCTCTAACAAAGGTGGATAAACAGGTATTATAATCAGGACCAATTTGAGCTGTACTTTTTTTTCTTGGAACAATAGAATCCTTGATATCTTTTTTTCGTGATCTTCTAGCCAGGTTTATTAAAAAAACTTTCGGATCAATAATACTATCAACATCTATTGGTATCAAATCAATCTGTATTCCAAGAAATTTTGAAAATGATTTTCTGTCGGCCAGAACCCACGATTCAATTTCTCTAATTGCTACTCGAAATAATAAATTGTTATCCTGCTCAAAAGGCAGCCATTCTTTTCGTAATGATGGAGCGCATTCATTCTTATCCAGATCAGTAATTACAATAAATGGTTTATATTTTGCAGCTTGATTAAAACCATTTATCTGTTTCTTAATATAGCCAAACCCTCTACTTGCTTTTTTTCTACCTAAATCCGGAAAACATCTATCTACGATTAGATCTTTCCTTATTTGTTTTATAATAGTCGTTAATACTATTTTGCTGAGATCATCCTCGATAACTATGTTAATTGGTATCACTCAAATAGTCCCAGCTGCTCAATGTTTAATGGTTCCGTATATGGTAATATGGCATCAGCAGGTGTAAAACCACTTTCCAATAGTTTATGAATTTCTCTATTTGCTGATGCTTTCAGCACTTTTGTTCCTTCTCGGTCAGGGATAAATAAAAGAACTTCTTCCCCTCCTATTCCTTTATCATCTAATGAATCTGGGCTATGAGTACTAATAAATAATTGCTGCTTCTTTTTTTTTGACTTGGAAATTCTGTAGATTAATGAAGGAATTTGCTTAACAATTTTTGGATGCAATGAAAGCTCAGGCTCTTCCAATAGCAACAAAGAATTTTTCTCAAACAAAGACCATAGAAAACCTATTAATCGCAGAGTTCCATCTGAGAATTGATCTTCTTGTTGTTTTCCTGCATTAGGTCTCCAATGTTCATACGTTATTTCTAAATGAGGAATTCCTCTTTCATCTCTTACATCTTTTAATTCTTTAAATTGTGGTACCGCAATTTTTAAAGCCTCCTCAATTTTTTTCAGCCTTGATTTTCTTGTTGCGGAAGGAGTACGGACAATTCTTTCCAACAAATAAAATCCATACGAATCTTCTTGCTCAGATAAAGTAGTATTAAAAAAAAGATTTGGATTTCTCAAGAGTTGCGGGACTAAATGTTGATAACTCATTGAATTAAAAAAATTATATATATCTCTGAATTTCACATTTGAATTAATCTGTTCAAGATATGTTTCAGTAAGTCGCCAATCATCTTCTATATCTTCTTCGTTAGGCCGGTTAAGGATTATTTCATTATTTTCATATACTTTTTCCTTCATAATAAGAGAACGCTGTCTGCCTTTCCCTTCATATTTAAAAGCCAGTATGTATTTCCATTTGGTTTTTTCATTAAATGAATTTGAAAAATGAAACTCCAATTCAACTCCAGGCTTTTCTCTGGCTGATAAGCATCGAATTTTAGATAATCCACCCCGGTTTTGTAGAGCTTTTTGCAAACCGCCGCCGGGTTTCACAATATCCTGCATAAATAAAAATATATCTAAAAAGTTGGATTTTCCGCTTGCATTTGGTCCTACTAAAAAAGTCCTGTTCTGCAAATCAGTTTCTATTGCTTTAAAATTTTTCCAATTTTGAATTTTAATATGAGTTAATACCATATGCACCCCTTAATGATTGAATGTAAAATGATGTAAACCTGTCAAAAATCAAGTACATTATTATCATTTTTTATAAAAACTTAATTGTGCTTAACAAAAGTGGGGTTGCTCTGACGTTGTCTCTTCCGCATCCAGCTCATTGGTTTGAACGGTTGAGTTCCGGGATAAGATATTCTTTAATAAGCTCTTTTATCGAAGTTAATTCTGCTATTCTAAAGTTGTATACATAGAGGTCGCGTAAATAAGCATTATTCTTTTCATAGTAAGAAATGTCCTGTGCTTCTTTAATCACCTGGTAATTGTTTTCCGGCAGGCTGTTTGCTTCCGCAATTTCGCTCAGAACAAACTCATTAGTGTCGTACAGGTATTCCAGTAACAGCTTTATATCCCGGTCCTCTATTTCAAATAAAATTGGGATGACGCTTTTTATTAATTGGTCTTCATCGTGTACAAAATATCCATACGCGTAATAAGGATTAAGTTTTTTTATATATGGTATGCCGCATCGGTTTAGTTCTGCTTCTATGTCTTCCGTGGCGCTGAGTATTTTTTGTAGATAAATATTCGCGTCTATACTGCCGCTCACGGGAACCCATTTGTTTTTATTGTTGAGATACTCCGTTGGCCCCAGGGTCAGCTTATAATCATAGCACGGATTATTCTCAAAAACATGGCCGGGATAATAATATCTGCATTTGTTTTCTATTCCGTATTCTATTTCTTTTAGCATGGTATACGTTCCCAGGCTGTATTGATCATACTCCAGATCATAGATGCCAATAAGACCGGCAAGGCTGGTTTTTCCGGGATCAAAAAAACTGAGGGCGATTAAGCGGTCCCCGTCATAGACCGTTACTTCATGGGTGTCGCAAATGGACTCATCATTTATTCCGTAAATAAAATCATTAAGGGAATAAAAAATAAATCCATGAAACTTTTTTTGAAAACGCTGGTACAGGTCTTCTTTCTCTTCCGTGAGATTTATCTTTTCTATTTTTACCTGGAAATTATTCTCTACTACTCGGAGGATTTTTTTATGGTTTTTTTTATAGGAAAAATTTTTCAGAGGAATGCGGACATTTAATATTGACGCGACCTGCTCATCTACACAGAGCATCTGGGCTTTTAAAAAGAAATCGGTGCACCTGAACCATCCCTTCGCGAGTAATGAATCAAGCCTGGCCTTCACTATTGGCCCGTCTAATATAAAATCAATCAGCATATGGGTTATTCATTAATTCCCTGCCGGTAATTATCCAGGTCTTCCCGGAAAGCGGCGGTTTTATGATATCCGCATGATTTGTATTCATAACACCAGCCCCGGTATATACAATCGGGCACGCATATTGAATGCAGCTCGGGTTGTTCTTCTTTTATAACTTCCAGAAAACTCTTCCAGGCATCCTGTGTTTCTTTCGAAGCCTGTGTACACAACCTTTTTCTCGAAATGGCTATAATGGCCTGCGTATTGGCAAGGATCTCATGTTCCACTGTGTTTGCCTGGGGCAGAGTGTCCCGGTCTGTTTCGGTTCGGTCTGTTCGCTGGGTGCGGACCCAGTGTTCAATGCCTATTTTATGGCGAACAATATGTACGGAAACCCAATATTTTAAATCGTACCATTTTGCTTTTATAAAGAGCTGCCGAATAGGGGAATGCTCGCTCAGCAGCAGCCGTCTCTTCCAGCTTGAGGAGGGCTCTTTTGTTCCGGCCTCCCTGTTTATGGTGGTATTGGCCGAATCCGCCACCTCCCGCCAGGTCCCTTTTGTTCCAAGGTATTTGATTTTCATAGTCACACCAGATATAATAAATGTCTATTTGACCGTTATTATATGATTGGGGAATCAAGTCAATAAAAACTCGTGTTTCCCTGCGGAACCGGTCCGGTCTCAGAGGAAAAAATAGGTCAGAAACTGTTTCTAAAAATGGACCTTTTTCTGTTTGGGGAATATTGACCGGAGCCTTTTCTGCTCCCGGGGTTAAAAACCCCGGGCTACATGACGATGCCCCGCTGGGGCATTATTGCAATGGGCTTGAATCCTATAATAGGTATGGATATTCGCAGGTGTTGACCCGGGACAAAACCACCCCGGAGGGGTGACGTCATGTAGCTCGGGGTTTCAACCCCGTGAAACAGAGCATGGCCCCGGGATAAAATCTTCGGAAACAGGCCCGTAAAGACGTTGCACGCAACGTCTCTGCAACCCGCCCCTTGCACCTTTTCCCTTGATCCTTGTACCTCTTTCCTAAATCCCCTCAAAAGCCTTATCTATAAGCGCCTGCTCAGGCGGTTTCGTAAACATGCTCACAATAGGAACCACGAAAAACGGAACGATCATGGCTATAGATGAAGCAATAGGCGACTTCGCCGGGCCCAGGACAATAAACAGTACAATGGCAGTGGTAAGTCCCGTAATAAGACCGGCAGCGGCACCGGCAAGGGTAGTCCTTTTCCAGAAAAGACCGTACATATACGAAGCCATAAAAGCACCGGCAACAGCCCCCCAGGAGAGGGACATAAGGGTGATAATTATAGCGAATTTAAACTTGGCAATAAAGAACGAAAGCGCGACAAAAACACCGCTTAAGATCCTCATCAGTGCAAGAGTCTTTTTCTCTGACAGGTCCGGGGCAATATAGCCTTTTATCAGGTCGATAGTTATGGAAGATGAAGAAATGAGGACTAGTGAAGAGAGAGTCGACATTGAGGCAGACAGCACAAGGAGTAAAATTACCGCCATAAGCCCTTCGGGAAGATGGCTCTTTAACAGGTCAGGGATAAGCTTGTCAAAAGCCGGTTTGCCCTCGGCAATAGGAAGACTATCATAAAAAATGTGCGTCATGGCTCCGTTAAAATAGGCGGCAAATACAATGATAAAAGCGAAAACCGTAGTAACAATGGCTGCTTTTTTTATCATACTTTCGTCTTTGATGGAGTAAAATTTCTGCACCATCTGGGGCAGTCCCCAGGTGCCAAAAGAGGTCATAAACACAAGGGATATCAACATGAGTATTCCCGGTGCTTTTCCTGCCGGAATATGATTGCTGTAATTAGCAGAAATGTCGGTAACAACCTGCGACAGGCCGCCACCTTTTCCAACAAGAATCGCGATCATGGCAATTGACCCGATAATCATAATAAATCCCTGGATAAGGTCGTTCAGGGTAACGGCAAAATATCCGCCCAGGACCAGGTAAATGCCCGTAATGCCGATCATAATAAGCAGCGCGATATCGTAGGACATGTTGAAATTTATTTCAAAAAGATGAGCCAGCCCTTTAAAGACCGACGCGGAATAAGGGAGTAAAAAGATGAAAATAATCAAAGCAGCAAGGATCTTGATTAAATTCCCGTTATACCGCTCTTTCAGGAATTCGGGCATTGTAATAACGTCAAGATTCTGAGTCATACGCCGGGTACGCCTGGCAAGAACAAGCCATGCCAGAAGGGCGCCAAAAGCGACATTACCGGCTGAGATCCAGAGAACATTTATTCCGAATCCCCAGCCCAGTTTACCGGCAAAACCGATAAAAACAACAGCAGAGAAGTATGAGGTACCATAGGCCATTGCGGATATCCATGGTCCAATAGTTCTTCCTCCAAGAAAAAAATCATTCACTGAGGATGTTTTTTTCATTCCCCAGAATCCAATTCCTATCATGAGGACAAAAAAGATGCCTAAAAGCACAATTGCGATCATATAAACCTCTTTAAGATATTATTATATTTCTATATTTGAATAGTTCATCTTTCATTTATGATTTGATTTGTCAAGAATATCACTTCGGAAAAAATGATTGACTTAGGGATTTTTCTGTAATACAAATAATACTAAGTACAAAAAATGAGCTATTTTACCCTATGGAAACCCGGGAAAATGGTCGATATTGATTGTATACCACTGTTTTCAATTAAGCATTTTCCGTGCTTTGAATCTTAGAAAAAGGAGACTTGTGATGTTAGAAATTGGTGCGCAGCCCATAGACTTCACTCTTAATAAATATAATACAGGAAATGTTACCCTGTCCAGCCATGCAAAAAATACCATTCTGCTCTCTTTTGTTGATATTGATCATAGCTGGGACTGGCTGCAAGAACTGATCGAGATTAAAAAAGATGCCGGCTCTCCTCAAAATCTCCAGGTTATAGCAGTACTTTTTAAATTTAAAGGTACCATAACTAAAGAACAAATAGAAGAGAGAATTAAGGCCGATAAAATTATTAAAAAATCCGACATTGACTTCCCAATCCTTGTCGATAATCCATGGGGCCCATCATCACTTGCCCGGCAGTACCAGGAAGAAGGATTTATTAATGATCCTGTTTTTAGCGGTAATACCGGGAATTCATTCTGGTCATGTGTTATCTCCCCTGAATACCAGGTAACTGATAAATGGAACCTGAACAGCACGGCAAACGAAGATCCTGTTTCCTTCAACCGGAGAAAGGCTTCCGGTTCCAGGGGCTTTAACAGCGCGGATTTCAGGAATGCCAGGAGCTTTCTACTTCAGCGGCTGGCAGATCTAAATGAAGAACTGCGGATTATAGCGATTGATCCTTTTGAAGGGACCAGCGTTAAGGAGCTCCGCACTATAGATATTCTTTTTTCAAAACCCCTTGCCGATACGGCAAACCTGCCGGAAAGTTATTCCATAGGCGGCGGAAGAGTGGGAACCCTTTCGGTAAACACTGTTGATTACATCGGGTCGAACAAAATAGAAAACCTTGTGACCCTGGGCCTTACGGGCTCTCCCGCGGATAATACCCAGGACGATACTATCGTATTGTCAATAGACAGGAACACCGTAACCGGAATCACCGGAGACCAGGTGAGTAAAGACCAGAGTTCCATAACCTATATAGCCGATCTTTCCGGGCCAAAAATTGTTTCTATTACGCCTCCCCCAAGAACAATAATCGGGCCTGTACGGTCCATGACCATACATATTACCTTTAACGAAGAAGTTGTAGGCGCGCTGCGGCCGGGAACCTTTAGTGTGAGTCCTCCTTCCGTGGACTGGATCGTAGACAATGTGGACCAGGATCCTTCCGATTGCAACAGCTATATTGTGGACATAAGCGGACCCGATCTCGATCCGGACCAGGCAATAACGCTGAATATTGCCGGTATTACGGACCTGGCAGGATACGCCCTTGCGGTGATGACTCCTATCAGTTATACGGCCAATCCCCGGGCGCTGGAAGTTCTGGCAGTGCCCTCTCCTGACGGAACCGGAATGGTCGACGGAAAGCGGGTAAGCGATTTGCAGAGGATACAATTAAACTTTTCAGAAACAATCAAAGGGATAGACTCCCTGGAAGGCGCTTCTTTGACCGGAAAAGGAAAAGGCTCATTAAAGATATCATCAATTAGTCCCGATGAAGACGGACATAGTACCTATACCCTGCTGCTGGAAGGAGTTCCGGGCAATGGGAAGGTTTCGATAGATTTACGCGGAATAACAGGAAAATCGGGACAGCCTCCGGCAGGGGGTGCTGTTAGCTATACCGCGCAAAAACCCCGGGAAGTTGTTCTTGTTCTCGATTCTTCGGGCAGCATGAACGAAGCCGGAAAAGCGGGAAAAGAGAGCAAGTCAAAGATTGAATATCTTCAGGACGCGGTTTGTTCTTTCTTCCATAAATGGAATGAATACGCCACAAATGGAGATCGAGCCGGCATTATTTATTTTTCCAACAAGGGTATTATGGGACACAATCTCATGCCGATATTGCCCGGCGTCAATGTGGATACGCTCATAAACCAGGTAACAAGCCAATCCGCGTCCGGCAGCTCCGCGCTGGGTGCCGGTCTTGCTATGGCTTTTGACCTGCTGAAAAAAACACCGGCACAGGCGGAAAAGGACCGTTCAATTATACTTTTTACCGACGGAATTCAGAATATGAGTCCCATCGTGGTTCCGCGCCAGAACGGGCAGGCTGCCATTACATCAGCAGCAGCTCTCCTGCCGGACTCGGGCTATCCAAAAGAAAAACTTCCCATAGAAATAGATCCCGGTATTGCCGTGCATACCATTGGGGTGGGAGATTATTCCCATAACCTGGATACCCTGTTTTCTCTTTCCGCTTCAACCGGCGGCCTGTTTCATTGTGATGATCCCGCGCATCTCTGGCCCGCCCTGGAAAATTCCCTGGACAATACCCTGGTGGATATTTACCGGGGAAGCAGTCTGCAAATTGTCAGCAGGAATACCGGGGTTCTGTCGAAAGGGCTGGAAACTGAGTCCTTTTTAATAAACAGCTCCGTTAACAAGCTTTCTATCAGTATTAGCTGGAGCGGCGATGTGCCTCTTTCCTGTAAGCTGGTTAGTGAAGATGGTATTTCAGTGCCCTTTGACAGAGTTATTGAAGAGCCCAACTACCGCATCGCCTCGATAAATTTTCCGCATTACCAGTTGAAGAAGCCGAGAGGGATTTATCATGGCAGGTATTCCCAGTACCGGGAAGAGCGCTTAAAGGTTCTGGCTGGTACCGGTACCGGTTCCACGGAAAGCAGGAAAAGAACAGCCTCCAACCTGGCAACAAAACCGCCTAAGGACGCTGCCTACACCGACAGTATTCAGAAATTTATTAAAGAAATTATTACTGCCGAAGGAAACTGGAAAGTGGTTATTGAACGAAAATTTCCCGGTGACAATGAATCCCCTGTTCCGGTTCCCTATAATATCGTTATCCTGGCCGACGATAAAACATTAAAATATGATTTTACCCGGCACAACAAGATCCTTAAAACCGGAGATTCCATTCCTGTTGATATTTCCGTTCAGGAATACAATACCCCGGTTCAACGGGTCTATGCCGCTGAGGCTTCTATTCAACGGTCTTATGAAAAAATGGGCAGCCTTCTTGCTAAGAAAAACCCTGCTATTGACAAGAAGCTTGCTCCTATTCTAAAAAGTCTTGCATCCGGTACCAGCAAAGAAAAAAAGGATGCCGATATCATGTTATCCGGAGCCGACCATAAGCTCCGCCTTCTCATGACCGATAGTAAAACCGCTGAAAAAGCAAGAAAACCTCACGAGACAAATATCAAACTGAGTTCTCTCTTAAAGAGAAGCTCTTCCGGTAAGATGTCGGGCATGGGCTCTTTCCAGGAGATCCTTCCGGAGGTTTCCATTCCGGGTATTTACCGGGTCGATTATAAGATCAGGGGAGCCGGCAGAAGATGCGGCGTCTTTGAAAGAATAGAGACCAGATCTTTTATTGTTACGGTAAAACCGGAAGCGGAATTTACCAGGCTAAACGCGAAATATAGCGATAAAGAAAGCACTTTCGAAATGACTATCACCCCTGAAGACCGTTTTGGCAACCTTCTGGGCCCTGGTTACAAAGATTCTATTGAATGTTCCATCTCAGGGAAAGCTGTTACTGAGATTAGCGACAATCTTACGGGTTCCTATTCCATAATTATCGGGAATCTTAAAAGAGATGATCTTACGCTTAAGCGGGTTGAACTGAAGGTTCTTGGTGAAAATCTTATTAACGAAGCTCCGATAAATATCCTTCCCGCGAAGATGGCCCTTGTGGGCGGCTCGGGAAAAACTTCGGCTAAGGCGAAATCCGCAGGGAAAAAACCTGCTCCCGCGAAGGGGAAGAAACCCGCGGCTAAGAAGGTTGCGAAGAAGAAGAAGGCTGCTAAGAAGGTTAAGAAGAAATAAAAATGCGGTTCAAGAGGCAGGTTCCGGGGAAAGTCATATTCCCCGGCCTGACTATAACAGGTCTAATATTTCCTTCTTCGAGGCGTCATCTACATTGCCGTCAATAATTCTATCAAAGGCCAGATTATAGGCTCTGTCAAGTTTATCATAATCCGTAACAGATTTAATAAAAGCCTTCTCTTTTTCCGAGAGTTTAAACCTTTTCGCCATAGAACGGATTAATAATGTTTGTTTTTCTTTAACTTCACCTCTCGCTTCACCTCTCTCTTCACCTCTCGCTTCACCTCTCGCTTCCGCATTGGCAAGAGCATTGTTCTGATCCTTGATCCATTTTTCCCGGGCTTCATACATCTCTCGTAATTCATCATCGCGGGTAAAATTAAGGTATTCATCATGAGCTTTTTTAAGATCCGGGTCGTCTTTAAGCAATATTTTCATTAGTTCCTCCTCAGTTCCTTCTTTTTTAAAATAAAGGAGCCATTTTGAAAGTTTATCATCTTTAATCTTATCTGCTAATTTGGGCAACTCTAAA
>JAAENB010000595.1 GCA_024224995.1 bacterium
ACGGGCACGGCGTGCCGTGCCCTCACGGTGTCCCCCTCTGTGGTGTTGACCCGGGACAAATCTCCGGGAAACCAACCCGGTTAAGAAACAAAAAAGGCGAACCCTATGGGGTTCGCCTTTTTTTTAGGAAAGTTCAAACTTTTCTTTATATAGCAAGGCCAAAAGCAGCTCCTGCGCTGAAACCGCGGCCCGAATCAAGGGCATCGGTCATTATTACATCTATATTAAACTTGTACCTGGATGTTCTTAATATGGCAATTCTCATACCAGTGTTGAAACAGGCTCTGTAATTGGTGTCAGCTCCAACGGGGTCCATACTGTAGGAGTAATTGGCAAAGTCATTTATCCAGTGAACATACCCTCTAAAAAGACTGGGAATAAGATCAAGGTCAAATCCCATGGAAAAATCAACATTGCCTACCGGAGAGTTTTCTCCGAATGTTTTACCAATAACAATAGTTGTTTCGGCCTGCATATTAAAAAAGTTACCGCTATATGTCGCTGCCAGATAAATCTGTCCGTTTGACTGGCTGTTATTCTCTCCATTATTAATCATCTGCAGGTTGCCGCCCACAGCCAGTGATGTTGCTCCCTTAAGGAATACAAACTTGGTATGAAAGAGATAATCGGTTTCAGAGTCTCCGGCCTGGATATCAATAGTGCCGCCCAGTTCCCAGCGTCCAAAAAGCTGGAGCGTGAATTTGGGAATATGAGTACCGTCTTCGGGTGAAATATAGTGATACCCGAAATCGAGTCCCAGTGAAGCATCTTCCCACCCCGTATGTGCAGTTGGTGTGGAAACAAGACCTGTTGCTCCTCCCAGGCTGGGACTTTTAAAAGCCTTTGCGAAAGCTGATGTTGATAAAAAGAAAAATGCCAGCGCTGCTGCCAGGGCCAGTATCGAAATTCTTTTAGTTGATTTCATTGCTAACTCCTTTATGTGCAATTTTTGAATATATGTCAGGTACTCTATAATTGAGACCTTCCCCCATTGACTTTAGTGTACATATATCGTGAGTTCGTTTTGTAAAGTGTTTTTTTATATATATATAGGAAAAATGAGTACCTGCCCAAAAATGGGCAGGTTTATTCTCGTCTTCCTTGAGAAAACGGACTTGAGAAAACGGATTTTTACTGAGGACCCGCGTCCGGAGTGGAAGGAGCGGAAGCGCTTTCTTCTTCAACCGGGCCTTCAGGGCCGCC
The DNA here is from genome assembly GCA_024224995.1 of bacterium. The sequence continues at coordinate 1,204 of JAAENB010000595.1, forward strand.
TTCAGTTGGGTCGCCTTCACCATCATCTTCAGGGGTGTATTCCAGTTCGGCAATCTTTTCTTTTGCGATTTCGCCAAAAACAGTAGACTTGCCGCTCAGTTCCTGCAGCTTTTTCATAGCGTCATCGGGTTTGTTATTTTTAATATCGTTTAACGCAGCTTCCAGGGTTATGCCGTCCATAACCTGTTCGCTGTCGGCGCTGAAACCTTCTTTTACCCATCTTTTGCTAATCCATTTTCCGTTAAGTGTTCCAATATGAATCTGTGTCCAGTCGGCTTTTTCACCGATTTTAAAACCAACGGTGCCGCGAGGAATAGTATTTCGGACTTTACTGGCTATATTATTTCTATCATATGCCTTTGTTTCTTTAATAAAGACAATTGGAGCATCGGCAAGGTGTCTGGACTCAACATACCCGACTTTATCGTCGGAAGTTTTAACTTTGGCAAGCGTTAACTCTTTGTTCTTCTTGCTGCCTTTGGCAGGAGTATACTTTTCTTCACTCAACAGGTCAACTGATTCTGTTTTTTGAATATTCGTAACCCATTTGGTCATGTCTTTATCCGAACGTATTCCCAGTTCCATTGTCGCGTATTTTGTTGCCAGGCTTACGTCTCCTTTCGGCTCCTCTGCTCCCTTTTTTTTGCATCCCGCAACGGTGAGTAGAGCAAAAATCGCAACTAATAATGCTATATACTTCCTCATAATGCCTCCGTAATAAATAATCTAATTTGGTAAACAGTTTGAACTGCTTGCTGTTTTATAGGGTATAAGTGCTATGGATGTCAAGTATTTTTAGTTGTATAGGTAAAGAGTCCCTTCTTTGTCTATTCTCTTGTATAGTTTTTTTACTTGCGGGGCAACATTTGTATGGCCTTTGTATAAATACATGATCTTTTTCACGTATGCCATGGTCGATTTTATGGGCGGCACAGCCATTCTTTTTTTGACCCTGCCCAGGCCGGCGTGGTAGGCAGCCAGTGCCAGTGCAACATCATTCTTTAACGTTCTTAAGAGTGAACCAAAATGTTTAATTCCGGCCCTGAGGTTTTCTTCGGGATCAAAGGGATTGTGGACATCGTACATCCCGGCAGTAGCCTGCATCAGCTGCATCAGTCCCATAGCCCCGGCAACAGAGACCGCGTTGGGATTAAAGTTCGATTCCACCTTAACAATACATTTTACCAGGTAGGGATCGACATTTTCTTCTTTTGAGATGGTTTCAATAAGCCCGTTATATTTACTGGTAAATACCCGTTTGGTTCTTTTCCGGGCCCTGGCAGGTTTATTATAAAATTCAAGAGTGCCGTCGGGGTGGAGCCGTTTATATACTTTTGAATAAGCCTCAGTTTTTGGGAGAAGAACAAGTAAGAAAAATAGAAGAACGGGGACGGTTATGTTGCGTAAAAGTTTCATATAATACAGTATACAAATAAATCAGTTATAATACCAGGAAAAAATTAATAATATGGCTAATAAATACTTAGTGTCCCGGCTGAAGAAAAAGTTACAAGACACTAAATTTTATCCAAATAAAGCTTTCTTGAATTTAATTATTGACAATGGTATAAAATAGGTATAAAATTTTGAAGACTGGTTGTATTGCTCCGGAAAAAATATTGTAAAAGAGGGATACCGGGTATGGGTGAAACTGATATTGTTGATATTTTTTTAGCAGAAGCAAAAGAGATCTTTGAACATCTGGAATCCGACATTATCCTCCTTGAAGAGAATAACAAGGATGAGGAAGTTATTAATAGGATCTTCCGGTATGCTCATACCTTGAAGGGAAGCTCCGGCATTGCCGGGTTTAATAATATCTATGAATTTACCCATAGTCTTGAGAATCTTCTTGATGATGTTCGCGCCGGAAAACTGGAAGCAGACGCGGCCCTCATTGACCTGATTCTGGACAGTGTGGACTGGATCAAGAACGGGATCTTCGACCAGGAAAAAGATGAGACCGATGTCGAGGAGAGCAAACAATCTCTTATACGGCGGATAACCAGGTATAAGGGAGAGGAAGAAGCGGAACAAACGAATACAGACCAGGCTAAGAAAGAAGAAGGGGGCGAGAGTTTTGTTCCCTCGATTAGTGAGGATGAAGAGAAATTTTTTAAAGTTCGAGCGTATTTTAAAGAAAATATTTTTGAATTCGGTATTGATCCCTTAATGATCGTTGAAGACCTCCTCTCCCTGGGAACCCTCGTTGAAAAAAGAGTGAATTATACCAAACTTCCTAATTTTGATGCATTAGATCCTGAAAAGTGTTATATTGGCTGGGAAGTGGTTATACAAACCAGGGAATCGGCTGAAAAGATTAAAGATGTATTTCTTTTTGTGGATGATGAAGATAATGCCATTAAAATAGAAAATGTAACATCCCAGTATAAGGACCTGGGAAAAGATCAGTTCCTGCGGGATAAAAAGATCGGCGAGATAATGGTCGATAAAGGCATTATTGAGGAAACGGAACTGGAAGAAGTAGTGGCCTACCAGGATTCCCTTAAAGAAAAGATTGGTGATATCATTGTGAAAAAGGGATATGCCACTGAAGAGGAAGTAAGCGAAGCGCTGAGTGAACAGGAAAAGATAAAGAAGAAAATAGAAGTAAGCACCGTTCGGGTCGATACCGGTAAACTGGATAACCTGTTAAACCTTCTTGGCGAGATTGTAATAGGGCAGTCTGCTCTTTCCCGTGTAACCGAAGAGATTGGTGAAGAAGCAGGATTCCGTTTGAAGAACGCGCTCTACGGACTCGACCGGACTACCCGGGAGTTCCAGGAACAGATCATGTCTATTCGAATGATCCCTATAGGCCCAACCTTTGAAGTATACCGGAGATTTGTAAGAGATTCGTCCCGCTCCCTGGGAAAAGAGATAAAATTGACTATAGAAGGCGGCGAGACCGAACTCGATAAAACAGTAATTGAGAAGATTGGAGATCCGCTCAAACATATGATACGGAATTCCATTGATCATGGAATAGAAGCGGCAGAGGAACGCGTAAAAGCAGGTAAAGAACGGGCCGGTTCAATAACCCTGCGAGCCTACCACCAGGAAGGAAATGTCTATATTGAAATTGTCGATGACGGCAAGGGTATTTCCATAGAGAAGGTGAGGGGAAAAGCGGTCAAGCTGGGCCTGGTCAAACCCGATGAAATCGTGTCAAAAGAAAAGCTCCTGACATTTCTTTTTCATCCCGGCTTTTCAACAGCCGAGCAGGTGGGAAACCTTTCCGGCAGAGGCGTGGGAATGGATGTTGTTAAGACTAACATTGAAGGGCTCAGAGGATCGGTGGAGCTGAAATCGGAAGAGGGCAAAGGGACGATCGTTAGAACAAAGCTTCCCCTGACTCTGGCAATTATAGACGGAATGCTGGTTGGCGTAGGGCAGCATACCTATGTGGTTCCCCTCCTGTCAATTGTTGAGTCAATGAAACCGAAAAAAGAAGACCTGAAAACAGTTGAAGGTAAAGGAGAGGTTATGCTGGTGCGGGGCGAATATGTAACCCTTCTGCGGTTATATGATATATTTAAAGTGGATTCGGAAAAACAGGATCCCTGGGACGCGCTGGTTGTTATCGTAGAGTCGGGAAATACGAAAGTAGGACTCATGGTAGATGAATTGATCGGGGAACAGCAGATAGTGATAAAAAGTCTTGATGATTTTATTACCAACAGCAGGGCCATATCCGGAGCCTCAATCCTGGGTGATGGACGGGTTGCCTTAATCCTGGATATACACGGGTTGATTGGAGATTTGACCGATCGGCAGCGGGGAGGAGGGTTCGATGATTAGTCTTAATGAAAATATCGGGGTAAAGACCATAAAAGAATTTCATTCGAGTCTGAGTGATGAACTGAAAAATAATGATGAAATAATAATCGATTTTTCAGCAATAAAAAGAGTTGATCTTTCTGTTGTACAGGTTATTATAGCAGCAGGAAGGAAGGCTCGAAAAGAAGGAAAAACAATTAAACTGAAACAGGTTGCCGATGCCATAAAAGAACAGATGCAAATCTGCGGTTTGAGAGCAGGCGGGGCATAATAAATAGCTTAAAAATACGGAGGGCTGTATGAATAAATATATTTTAATTATTGATGATTCCCCTACTATTCGTATTAGTGTGGAATTCGCAATAAAAAAAACAGGGATGCCTGCGGAACAGGCGGAAAACGGTATTGAAGCCCTGGATAAAGTTAAGACCATTAAGGGGAACGGAGATGATCTCGCACTAATAATTTGTGATATAAATATGCCCCAGATGGATGGAATAACATTTATCAAAGAATTCAGGAAAGATGATAAATTTACGCCAATCGTTGTTCTTACAACGGAATCGGAAGACAGCAAAATTAAAGAAGGGAAAGAAGCAGGGGCCTCCGGATGGATTGTGAAACCGTTCCAGCCGAATGATCTTCTTGGAGTTGTAGAGCGATTTATTAAATAGAAGACGGGAGGATTGAGAATGGATAACGCACTGGTAAAAGAATCGGATGATATCAATGTAACGGAAGAGGAAAAACAGTATGTAACCTTTGTTATTGGAGAGGAGACATACGGTGTATCCGTACTTAAAGTGCAGGAGATAATCGGCCAGACACCAATTACTCATGTTCCAAATACGCTTCCCTTTATGAAAGGAGTTATCAACCTGCGTGGATCGGTTGTGCCGGTTCTCGATATGAGAAGCAAGTTTCACATGGCAGAGAAAGAGTACGACAGTACAACAGTAATAATTATTGTTGAGGTTAAAGACAGGCTGGTGGGAATGATCGTTGATTCAGTGGCGGATGTGCTTAATATTCCAATCAAAAGTATTCAGGACACTCCTCATTTTAGCGCGAAGATAGAGACGGATTTTATTGACGGTATCGGCCAGGTGGATGAGAGCCTGGTAATTATACTTGATGTCGAGAGAATATTAACAACGGAAGAGTTTGATATAATTGAGAAGGAAAAAGATGACAAAGAATAAACTCCGGTAAAAGGATAAATGGAATAATTGAAAGATCATGATAAAAAGCAAGAGCTCAAAATTTAAAAAAGATCTGTATATTTTATACCCTGGTGATTATTACGCCACAAAAGAAAATTGTGTTTTAGGCTCGGTGACCGGTTCTTGTATCTCAGTTTGTTTATATGATCTTGAAAGAGGTATCGGGGGGATGGGGCTTTTTATTGTACCCGGGTCCGTGGGAACAGAAGGGATTGTCTCCAGTGATATAGCAGCTCTCGGTATCGCGAACATGGAATATCTTCTTGGTGAAGTTGTCAAACTCGGGGGCGACAGGAATTTTCTCAGGGCAAAAATATTTGGAGCGGGATATCTTGGCGGTTCTTCGTCCAGGGCCATTGACCCCCTTTCGGAAAGTAATATCCGGTTTATAAACGAGTATTTTACTCTTGAAAGAATTCACGTGGAACGGACCGATCTTGGCGGGGATTTTAGAAGGAAAATATATTTCTCACTGGATGACGGAAAAGTATATCGCCAGATATTGAAAAACAACGAAGAGTCTTCAGAGTTTATTCGCCTGGAAAAAGAATATATAGATACATCTTTTCGAAATAAACAAAAAAAAGGAAGAGTTATTCTTTTTGAATAACGAGTAATTGCAATTGGAAGTTTTAGAACAATTTCAACTTGCTGACAAAGAGTTCAATTATTTTAGAGAATTGATCTACTCGGAAGCGGGAATTAATCTTTCCGATATGAAGAAAGCCCTGGTCCGTTCGAGGCTTACCAAGCGCTTGCGGAACCTGAAAATTTCAACATTTGAAGAGTATTATAAATACCTGGTTGACCATTATACCGATGAAAAAGGCTATTTTATTAATGCCATTACAACCAATAAAACAGATTTTTTTAGAGAGCCAAGACATTTTGAATATATAATGAATGAACTGCTTCCCCGGCTCGAAGAGATGGGAAAAGAAGAGATCAAAATCTGGAGTGCGGCATCTTCAACAGGGGAAGAACCTTATACCATAGCTATAACCCTTCTTGAATATTTCAAAAATAAAAAGATGCCTGCCGTGAAAATTCTTGCCACGGATATCGACACCCAGGTTCTTGAAAAAGGAAAAGCAGGGCTGTATACGCAGGAGCAGGTAGAAGTTATCGATTTTCCTGTACTGAAACGGTATTTTTTAAGAGGAAAAGGCGAAAACAAAGGATTCTTTAAGATAAAAGATTCCGTTAAAAAGCTTGTATTCTTCAGGCAATTAAACCTGCAGGATGAAAAATTTCCCATGAAGGGACAATTTGATATGATATTTTGCAGGAATGTTATTATTTATTTCGACCGGGAAACCCAGGTGAAAATTTTTAAAAGGCTGGCAAACTACCTTGCAGACCATGGGAATCTTTTTATCGGTCATTCGGAGAATATAACCAGTTTTTCAGACGATTTTTATTTAATCGGGAATACTATATATAAGAAGACGGTATAAAAAGGATGTTGTAAAAAAATGTATCTTCGGCATAGTCAAAAATACGGGAAGGATATAAAGATCATACATCCGGGAGAGTTTTTTGTTTCCGGTGAGGATGAAATTATTGGAACACTGCTGGGCTCCTGTGTCGCCGTATGTCTTATTGACACAGTGACCGGGTATGCCGGGATGAACCATTTTATGCTCCCCGGCAGGATATCCGTACAGGATATTTTTCAGGACCGTTCGGCCAGGTATGGAATTACCGCTATTAATCATCTTATGGCAGAGATGATAAAGATGGGAGCTCTCAGGAATAAAATGACAGCCAAAATTTTTGGCGGCGGGCATGTTCTTGATACGGATGGCGGGATTACCTCTATCCCTCAGGATAACATAAAGATCGCCAAGGTTATGATGGAGCTGGAGGATATTCCCATTACTGAAATTGATGTGGGGGATAATTTTACCAGGAAACTGCTTCTGGTTGTGAAAAGCGGGAAAGTCTATCTCAGGAAAACAACCAAAAAAGAAGTGTATGAAAAAATATACAAACGGGATACGGAATTCGCGAGAACTATCGTGGAGAAAAAAAAATCTAAACAGGGAAAATAATTGTTCAGGTCTGTAAATGGAGCTTATTAACTAATGGAAAAAATTAAAGTTCTCATCATCGATGATTCAGCTGTGGTAAGAAAATATCTCACTGATGTTCTTTCGACATCTCGTAATATTGAGATTCTCGGAACAGCGCTGGACCCCTATATTGCCGCGAAAAAAATTCAAAAGCTGAATCCCGATGTTATTACCCTGGATATTGAAATGCCCAGAATGGACGGGCTTACGTTTCTTTCAAAATTGATGATCGCCAATCCCATGCCCGTAATTATGGTTAGCAGCTTAACCGACAAAGGAGCTGCCGAGACCATGAAAGCCCTGGAGCTTGGAGCGGTTGATTTTATTTGCAAACCGGCCCTGGATAATGAGGACGCCACTGCTGAATTCTCCGAAAACCTGGTTGAGAAAGTCCTGGCCGTAAAGGGCCTTAAAATAAAAAGAAAATCCGTAGTTAAACCCATGGAAGTGGAAGAGAAGAATACTGCTGATGTTATTCTTGCTAAAAAAAATTCCCCCAAGTTCAAGTCGAGCAGTGAAAAGGTTATTGCCATTGGCGCTTCAACCGGCGGGACTGAGGTTCTGGACCAGATCCTGGTTGAATTACCCGATTCCTTACCCGGCATAGTTATTACCCAGCATATGCCGGAGAAATTCACCGAAGCCTTTGCCGAAAGGATAAACAGCAAAAGCAGGCTCTATGTCAAGGAAGCGGAGCACCGGGAACGGCTCAACAACGGAATGGTACTCATCGCCCCGGGAGGCAAGCATATGCTCCTGCATAACGACAAGGACGGCTACTGGGTAGAAATTAACGACGGACCCGCAGTAAACAGGCACAAACCGTCGGTAGACGTGCTCTTTCGTTCCGTTAGCCAGGCAGCGGGAAAATCGGCTGTCGGCATACTTTGTACCGGTATGGGAAATGACGGGGCAGCAGGCCTGCTTGAAATGAAAGAGGCAGGAGCCGCTACTGTTGCCCAGGATGAGGCTTCATCCATTGTTTACGGCATGCCCCGGGAAGCCGTAAAACTGGGCGCCGCCGACATGCAGCTTGATATTAAGGGGATTACAGGTTTTTTGATTGCGGGAAAGAAATAAGACCCTCCCTGGTCGTATCTCAATATACCAAAAAACGTAATTCGGAATGTAAACCATGCCTGGAGCGATGCCTCTGCGGGTTGTGAGGCTGTCTGAGCGGAGCGAGTTCCGAACGTTCTGCGGAGGCATCACTCCAGGCATGGTTTACATTCCGGGCTGATATACCTTATATACGCCCCCTCCCTTCACAGTAAACGCTCAATAATGTATTTGACAATTACCACCCCGCATTTATTATCTATCCTTTTATAGACGCCCTGAGGCTTTCCGGGCTATTCAATCTAAAGATTTTTGGAGAAAAAAAATGAACAGAAAAAGGTTTCTGATCGTTATTACAATAGCGCTGATTTCCGTATATTTAGGATCTTCTGTTGAGAATAAGCTCTTTTCCCAGGAAAAGGCGGAGAAAAAAGAGGCCCTTAAGGGCGATAAAAAGAACGCAGGCAAGGGCGAGGGGCTTGCTGAAGCCATGAAAAAAGATAAAACCCTGAAGCTTTCGGTAGATAAGGTGGTTCAGTACCTTTTAC
>JAAENB010000596.1 GCA_024224995.1 bacterium
AAAGTAGATTTGGCCTCTATATAAACGAATGTATTGATGGCGGGATATTGGAGGAAACCTGGTTTTCAAATGGTAAAATAGTTGAGCATAAAAAATACTAGAAATCAGTTATTACCACTTCTTTCCAAAAGAGAATATTCAAAGGGAGATTTTTTTCAGAGATCTTGAATTATCATATTCGAATTGTCTTGTTGAAGCGGACGGGTTTAGCTTACCGCTTTCCTGCAACGTTCCTGGGGCGATCCGAAGTTGCCCGTTTCGCAGTGAATTTTATATCTACTGAAAATTTCATTCACCCTGATGAATATTTACCGAAAAGATAAAGAAAGAAAACGTTACTTATCATAAAGATAAAAATAGATATATGAGCTATCACTAATGATGACTTAGAACCTTTGATCCATGCACGAACTCCGGAGATTAAAATCGTTAAAAAAGAAATAGCGGGAAGCAGGAAACCCAATATGATATAAATATTGCGCCACCAGGGAGATGAAGGAAAAATTCCCAATATAATTTCATGTACTATAGCAGGGCTCATTAGAGTAGGGCCAAAAAGATACCTGATTTCCAGTAATGTTGATGCAGATCCACCAAGTAAGAAGTAACCCAGGATTGACGCAGCAACATACGAGAAAATTATGGTTATAAAGAATGACCCAATAAGCTTAAAACCTTTCATTGAAACCTCCAAATTTTATCCTGTTATTTCTGTTGATGTCGAGGGCCCTGATGGAATATTACATGGTATTTGTTTTATCCCAATAGCGCATGAGGTAAAATTCTTTATAAAAGTCATCGCCCTCTATCTGTTTAGCGACATCTATCTTTATTTCAGCACCGGTATTATCCTGCCCCTGGCATTCGAGGACATCATAGTGGGAGACACCCCCGGTTGTGCCTCCAATAATCCCGGACCTGGGGGCAATAATTACAGAACTGTGCCCTAAGGGAAAGAGGTAGTACTCTTCCCTGGAAACGTTATGGGCCAGTACATAATCGGGGAGCACAAAAATGTTAGGGCCAACGGTAATGGGAGCCTTTTCCTTATAACCGGCAATTTCGGCCTCATCAGTGATAAGACGGGTATCCTGAACATCGGGTTCCGGTTTTCTATCCCAGGGGAAGAGCTTGAAGTTCTCATAGCCCTGGTTAATTTCCTTCTTCTCCCAGGCAAGTTTCAGGAGAGTTGTAAAGAAGCTATGGTGTTCTCCCTTCTGTGGGAAGAGATTGAATCCCCCGGTCCCCTCTTCAGGAGGCATAAAGTCTGCACCCATAAAATCTTCATTCTCAAAGATACCAACAGCTTCATACCTTTCCATCTTGGGCAAACAGATATTAATGTTATTACCGTCATTGGAAATAACCATCATTGTACCCTGGGATGCCTTGATGCCATGGCCGGAGTGTAATCCAACTACATGGTTTTGGGATAGGTCTACTGATCCGTTTCTAAACATATAGCTCCAGCTCAGTATTGATCCCTTAAGGGACAACGTTCCCCTGATCTTACGGGCAGCCTTCACAAACAGAGGGTTCACTTTTATGACTATATAGATAAAGACTGCAAATCCGCCGATGTTTATCAGAAGCTTCAGTACAAAGCTGTCTATATCAATGTATTTATAATTCAGATAAGGAACAACAATGATTGCGGCTATTATGAGAAACGATGGTATTATAACCGTTATTGCCCGGCTGATATATTCAGCTTTTACCTTCATGGCTCTCCCTTTAACTTGCAATATTTCCTATTATTGTAAACTTTTTTTTAAACAAGTCAAGGATTTTAATCGGTCAAGTCTCGGCAACTATCCGCATCCGATGTTGCCGTGATGGGTTTATGTAGAAATATTGCTTGACAAACAGTGTTGCTTGCCATATACACATGTTAAGTGTTAAGAACAAGGAGGTGACACATGACATTCGACTGGTTAGAGGAAAGGTCCGAAAACAACAGCTCCTTCACTCTGCATGTGCATTCCCAGGATCAGGAGCATCACAAGATAGTAATGGAGGCCTGGTGGGAAAAAATGTGTGAGTTAGCTAAGGGCGTTGAAGATTGGGACACCATAGTCGCCGACATCTGGGTCGAGACAGGGAGAATTATTGGTCATGTCCAGCGCTCGGAAGACGCCATTGGATATGATCGAGGATTTCGCGTCTGTGTCATGTTTCGATATGCAGGCAATGTTATGCATGAGGCCGAGTACTCCAATGAGGCCTACAGCACCATGAGTAAACAGCTGTTCCAGTTGCTTGACCGTTCCATTGGGGCTCCAAAAACACGCGAGCGACTCATCGAACTGAACTCCAGGCATTCATATCAACTGTTGTGGAGCGAAGACGGTCAAGTCATCGCTGATCCGGATATTCCAACGTAAGTAAAACTCTCTCTTTTGGCCCCTTTCCAATACATTATTTTCTTGACTCAATATCCCCAGGCCCATATTGTGATTATGAAAAAAGGATTTAAGATAATCGGTAATTCCCTTTAATGGGATCTTATGCAAACACCAGGAGGTAAGATATGGAACCTTTAATTGGATTGCTGGGGCTGGTTGGTGCCGGAGTGTATTCATTTTTTAAAAGTTTCAAAACTAATTATCATTACGAAATAATGCTCGCCGCAGGCAGGCTGCGAAACCTGAAAATACATGGCGATAAAAAATTTCCTAAGTTGTCGGGAAAAATTAAAGGATTTACTGTTGACGTTATTACTGATGGCGCTTTCGTCGGCGACTCCATGGACGCTGTACGCTACCCGGATTCTTTGGATTTTACCATAAATTTTCACCGCTCAATAAGCCCTATTACAATTACAAGAAAGGCAACCGGAAACAAGCTGCGGAAACTCGTAGGAATGAAGCATAAACAAACGGGGAATCGATATTTTGATAATCTCATACACCTGAATACCTTAAAACAGGCCGATATTCTGAACTTGCTCAACGAAGAAACAAGGGCAGCCCTGGAGAAGCTCTCAAAGAAAACCTCGGGATTTCATCTATCCGATAAACTCATCCGGCTTTCCTGGAGGCTTGGACAGATTAATACCGAAAGAGATATTATTTACTATATTGATTCTCTGGTCTCTCTTTCAACCAGGATATGCCGTGAAATAAAAGATAAAAAAGGTCTTATTGATATTATCACTTCGAATCAAAATCCTGACGTACGGCTGCGAATCCTTGAAGAACTCATTACTCTTTATTCCGTGGATAGTGAAGTTAAAGAAGTTCTTCAAAACTGTATGCAGGTTGGCACGTACCGGGAGCAGCTTTTCGCGGCACCCTGCCTGGGCATCGAAGGAATGGAGCATCTTACCACGATTATCAAAGATCCCAGGAAAGTCGATGAAACTATTATGTGTAAAATAATTGGGATTTTAAAAGAAAATGAGTACACAAAAAGCATGGGTCCAATGAAAGAGCTGTACGAAAAACAAGAGAGTATAAAAGTTAAACTCGCAATACTGGACGCTTTTAAAACCATTTGCCATAGCAGTTTAAATCCCTTCCTGCTTGACCAGCTTAAAAAGGGCGGGAGTAAAATTCGTTTTGACGTTATTGAACTCCTTGGCATATGGGGAACGGTTGATAATATTGAGGAATTATACCCCTATACGAAAAGCTTCACAAATGTCCGGGTGAATACGGCAGCGAAAAGGGCAATCGCGCATATCCAGTCAAGACTGGATAAAGGAGATAAGGAAGATAAGGGTAAGCTTTCTTTTGTTGAGACCAGCGAGATGGATGGCGCCCTCAGTGTAAGCGATAAGGCCGGAGATGGGGCTCTGAGCATGGACAAAAGTTCTCAAAAATAAGTTCCGGCACCTATCCATACCTGCTTGGTACCATTAACGGATATTCAATTAAAATAAACAAACCATTTTATCATTTTATTTGATAAAATGACTTGACGTTTTTATTATGTTTTCATATATTACGTACACATAATATATGAAAACATAAAATAAGAGGTCAAAGTAATATCTATGAAAGCGGAAGAGTGCATTTTCTACCAGATTACGAAAACATCTCAGTACGCAAGAAAAGTATTGAATGAAAAGATGAAAGAGACAAGTCTCACAGTAGGCCAGACCCTGGTGCTGAATTTTCTTTCGGAAGAAGATGGCATTACTATTAATGATCTTGGCGCGAAATCAGGGATTGACAATGCCACAATGACCGGGCTTATTGACAGGCTTGAGAAAGCAGGTTACATAGAAAGAAAGAAGGATGCCGTAGACAGACGTGTTTATCTTATCTACCTGACTCAGGACGGCAAGAAGGAAGGCAAAAGGATAAAAAAAGACATGGTTAATGAAAATAGAGAATTTCTATCTGTTCTTACAAAATCCGAAGAAGCACAGTTTCGCCTTATGTTAAAAAAAATAAGAAGACAAACAGTTTAAAATATTGGAGAAAAAAATGAATCAGGACTATAAACAATTAGCGGAACAGATGAATCTAAATCCACAGAGGGCGCCGCGTCATGAGGGCGAATTTACTGAGAGCTTTATTGAATATTTGAAACTGCTCTATTCGGAAGAGGAAGCTGCGATTGTTAAATACCTGAAGCCAGTGCCAAAATTTACTTCAACAGAAGATCTTGCCCGGGAAACAGGCAATAAGGAAAAAGCTGTTATGGAAACGCTTGATTCCTTGCGTAAGAGAAACCGCCTTTTAGGAATGGGCAATTTGTTCGCGCTGCCTCACATGCCCTTGATTGTGAATGTTCACCAGTTGCGTACTGAGCTGGAACCGGATGATATAAAAGCAGCGGAACTCTACCTGGATTTTTTTATTGAGAAGAAATACAGTAGATATTATGAAACATCAGAAAAAGGAACACCTGTATTCAGGGCAGTTCCAGTTGAAAAAACAATTAAATTTGATGAAAAAATCCTCAATTATGAAGAGGCTGAGCAGTTTATTAGAACCATGGATCATGATAATTATTGCCTTACCCCCTGTCCATGCAGAACACGTACCGATAAACTGGGAATTCGTGAATGTAAAGAGACTTTTCCAATAGCCTCCTGTCTTCACCTTGGCATAATGGCCCAACACTTAATCTCCATTGGTGTGGGGCAGAAGATAACAAAGGATGAGGCTGTAGACTATGTAAAGGATATGATCGATAAAGGGCTCATCTGCTGCACGGATAACGCAATGACAAAAAACTCCATTATCTGTCTCTGCTGCGGCTGCTGCTGTTCACAGATTCGCGGCAGAACAAGGTGGGATAATATGGACGCGGTTGCCCCTTCAAATTTTATTCCTGTGTCAAATGAAGACTGTACTTCCTGCGGCAAGTGTCAAAAGCGATGCCTCCTTGGAGCCATAACCATTGATAAAGAGGCAAAGATGGTAGTTGTTGATGAGAGTAAATGCGTCGGTTGCGGTGTATGCGCGGTTACCTGTCCAAAGGATTCACTAAGACTGGTTCGCCAGAGAGATAATGAACCCTTTACATCGGTTGGACAAATGCTCAAAACAATAAACATGGAAAATGTTAAGTAGCAGTCAAACAAGATTATGAAAACAAATAAAATTAGAAGTAATATTTATTATATTGAACCGGCAGAGACTCCTTTCGCCAGTACAAGCGCGTGCCTCTTTATAGATTCAACCCCTTCCATTGCTATTGACCTCAACCTGGGAGATGAAGATACAAATGCATTCATTAAGGAATTTAAGCCGGATATTGCGCTTCTATCTCATTATCATCTTGATCATTCATTATGCGCGCCAATAATGGATAGTCATAATGATATTGAGTTATATGTTCCTGATGGTGAAGCAGCGTACCTGACCAGTGTTGATCATTTTATCAGTAATACCTGTGGGCCATATGAGGCGTCAAAACAATTCAAAAATATTATAGAAAACTTTTTAACATTTCCCCAGATTAATAATTTCAAGGTTTTTTGTAATAATGAAATTTTTAAGACTAAAGACTGTTCAGTTCGGATATTGAAGGTTCCGGGCCACTCCCCCTCTCATACAGCCTTTCACATTCCTGAAGAAAATATTCTTTTTACCAGTGATACCGGAATAGGCTCATGGGGGCCATGGTATGGGTGGATTGATAGTGATATTCCTCAATATGTTGAATCTCTTTTAAAACTAAAAGCATTTGATGATGTACAACTGGTTACCTGCCATGATGGAATCTTTTCTAACAACATTAATTATCATTGGGATGCTTGTATAGATGCTTTCTTTACAAGAGAAAAATTTATAATTGACAAACTTGATCAGGGATATTCAAAGAGAGAAATAGTTGAGGAAGGAATCTATTTTAAAAAGAAATCCAGGGCAGCAGAACCTATGCGCGGCCTTCTGGAAGTGCAGGATGAGATAATGCTGGAGCACCATCTATCAGTCATGGATAATGGAGGCATGGAAAGGTACAAGGCGAAAGGGTAAAGTCCACTGAATAGAGTCTTCCCTTTTCCCTTGTACCATGCTCCTTGAACCACATTTATATCATGATATTTGATTTTAAAATTTTATCCAGTTCTTCCAGGTCAACATCAAGCTTTTCTTTAGGAATGACAATTGCAGAGATGGCTGTATTATATAAAAAATAATATTTATCCGATTCTAATAATTTTTTAATTCCATTCCACTTTATTTTTTGCTCCGATTCAGGTTGGGTATGAAGAAAACCGGTATCATCAAAAATGATTTCATGGTGTCCCAGAATGCTGGAGTTGTCGCCCTCTTCGATCATTTTTTTCATACTGGCAAGTGTTCTTTTAGGCAAAAACCATAAATGAAAAAGACCCCATAAAAGAGATATAATGCTATACAGGATGATACTAAACGGTCTAAACTCATTTTTCATTACATCGAAAATAATTAAAAAACACAAAAGAATTGGAAGCATTGATATTACAATTATTTTAGTCCGCTTGAATTGCCTGGAATTATTCAGATAATTTTTTTGTAATTCCATCCAGTCTTGCATTTCAAATTCAAATTCCAGTTTCATACTTTTTTTACCTCGTATTCAAAAATTCCTGTTCATCAGTGCATTCATGCACCTTAAAAGAACACTCTCCCTGAAAATTGTCAATAAAAAAAGATTCCTGGGGTCACTGAGCGGAGCCGAAGTGTGGTCACTGAGCGGAGCCGAAGTGTGGTCACTGAGCGGAGCCGAAGTGTGGTCACTGAGCGGAGCCGAAGTGTGCTTTTTAAATAAAAGAATATCATGCTGATACCAGGTTATAAGGATAATTTTATGATAATTCAAACTACTATTAACTTCCGAGTCTCCGTGCTGGAGAAAGTCAATGATGCCGCTGAAACACTTGGCATTTCCAGGTCCGCT
>JAAENB010000597.1 GCA_024224995.1 bacterium
ATATATTGATGTACAGGGCATATGAGAATAATGAGTTGTATACATCAATGATGGAGAACCTGCCGGAAGGTTTTCGATTTGCCGAATATAAAAGTGTGTGGTCCTATAAAGCCTCGCCCGTGCATAAGCGGGATATCCAGATCGATATTTTTGCTCGTGTTAAAGATAAAGATGAATGCAGTCTCATAGGCGAGGTAAAGAACCGGGAAGAAACTAAATTTTCAAAAGAGGAAGCGGTGAAGTTTCGAGAAAAGGCTCAGATTTTAATGGAACTTGAAGATATACAAAAAGCAGCACTCTTTGTTTTTTCTTTGAGCGGTTTTACCAAAGATGCCATATCGTATATGAAGGAGAACGATATGGCATGGACAGAAGACAAGCATTGGATAGATAGATAAACGAGAGAGTTTACATATATATCCTTGTATATATTATAAACCCTTAAATCAGGTAAATGCTGTAGCCGGGAAGAATATCATACAGTACCTGGTGCCGGTGTATCCGTACAGCGTCATGAAAGTATTTCCAGTTGCTCGTGAGGAATCCCGGTTTCAAAGTAAATACCTCATGATCATCATCTACCTCTTTTTCCGTTCCCAGGGCCTCATGTTTCCATGAACCGGCCCCTTTTGCCTGGTAGGATACCTCTTCAGGACCAAAGCTGAACTCTCCGGCGGTAATAGCCTTTAACCATTTATCGTGCCGCGTGAATTCATTTTCATTGGTAAATGTTTTCATGAAATTCGATATCTTTTTACGGTCATTTTCATCGATGGCCTTCGGGATGGCCCGTTTTATTTTTTTCTTCTTACTGTATTTTTTATTAAACTCTGCCATTACTTCAAATACCCTGTCAACGGCATTCATAAATATTTCGTGATTATCCCTGCGAACCGTTTCTCCGGCCCCGTTCGTATACTCCCAATCCAGGAACGGTAAATCCGGGTTGGTCAGCACCGGGCCGTGGCCCAGGGGAACCAGTTCGTTTGTTACAATATGTTTTATGATTTTTACAAGTCTTCTTATAAAAAATAAGATATTCATATGCATTTGCGTGTTGTGGCGCTTATAATCGGATGCCGTATTAATCGAATGAGTGATCCCGGCAAATCCCTGGTGCGACCAGGTGTCACTAAAAACATGAAGACCCACTCCAAGGCGATGCAGGGCATAGGGTTCATCCAGGTCTTTCATGCACATGGATACCATATCCCGGGCAATATAACTGTCAGGAGTACAAATAAGCTTGCTAATAGTAACTCCTTCCAGTTTTTTGGGAGCCTTTTTGCCCTCATTCCCGGGCAGAAAATGAAAAGGAAGCCATACAGACCTGTTTAATTCATTTGACAGGTTATTTAGAGATGTGGTTTTATATGCTGAGGTGGTACGGTAATACATAATATCATTTTCAAAAGTAATAAAGCCGGAATTTGTGGCGTCATCAACATACTGGTTGCTGTAGGCAATAATATCTGACTCTTCTTTGTCAAAACCGGCACTGCGTGCCAATACATAGGTTACTGCGTGATGAAAATCTCTTTCCATGGCTTCTTCTCCTTGATGTTATTTATATGAAATAATATAACATATACATAAAAATAAAACTATTTTTTTTCATGTTTGGAAAAAAAACACTAATGTAAAGCTACACTATGGTTGATCCCAAAAGTTCATCAAAACATATTATTTTATCAAAATAATCTTCATCAGAAATTCCCTGATCCAGGCTGCCGCTATATATTAAAACAGGCCGTATGGAAAACGTTTTCACTGCTTTAATTGTATCAATTTTTTTCTGAACATCTTTTATTATGGATCCTGGAATTTTATTGCGGAATTTAATTTCACAAATATATAAAGTATATTTAGTCTGAATCAAAAGATCTACCTGGCAAGCTTCCTGTCTTTGAGTTTTTCTTTGAAAATATGGCGCGGCACTTTTTAGACTGTTTATATTAATAGATAGAAGATTGCAGACTATATCAATATTGTTTAAAACAAGATTTTCAAACTGAAACCCCATAATAATTTCCCAGTTAACAAAACTTTCCAGAGCAATATTTTTATATAAATTTAGAGTAATTTTATCTGCTACCGGTTCAATATATTTTAAATAAAATCTCAGGTAATTATCTTTTAGTCTGTATTTATATAACTTTGTCTTCCTTCCTTGACCAGGTATATATACCTTATCCTTTGCAATGAATCCGGAAACTATTAAGTCTTCGAGATACTGACTCAAATGACCACTTTTCTCTTTCTTTAAAATGTCGGCTATTTCAGTTAAAGATTGACGGCCATCAGCCAGTACTTCAACGATTTTTTTATATATATTAGCGCGTTTTGAAAATATATCACCAAAAATTCTACCAAATTCTAAAAATAAAATTCCTTCTCTACTAAAACATAGTTTTTTTATATTTTCTTCTGCTGATTGATTTATGTTAATTTCTTCCAAATATCTTGGGACTCCACCGGTTACGGCAAGTATCTTCAATTTTTCTTTTGCTTTAATCCGTTCTGACTTTTTCCCCCAAAAATTATTACAATAAATTAAACTTAATTCATCAAGAGTTAATTCCAATGAAATGCGCCCTATAAAACCGGTATTACGAAGGATATTATCATCAATCCATGAAGACACAGAACCACAAAGAACAAGAACCAGTTTTGATTTTTTTTTAAATTCAGTATCCCAGGCAATTTTTAATTGTCCGGTAAAATCTTTATCTTTACAGGCCATCCAGGAAATTTCGTCAAGTAGAATGACCGTTTTTTCATTCTTTATTATTCCATTTAATAAAGAAAATGCCTGATACCATGAGTCCGGATTCAGTTTTGGCAGCGAAGTCTGTTTTGCAAGCTGCTCACCAAAGAAATTAAGCTGGTCTTGATTAGTCATATCTTCTCTTGGCGGAAGCCCTTGAAATTCAAGAAAGGTTTGAGCTTGTTTGCCAAATTGCTGAATAAGCGTACTTTTTCCAATTCGTCTGCGTCCTTTGCAAACAACAAGGGATGCTTTTTTAAGCTCAAATAAATTTGATAATAATTTAATTTCCTGGTCTCTTCCAACAAACATAAATTAGTCCTTTTGAAATTGTCGATTTCGTGCCCGAAAAAACCGAATAATATTGGGCACCAAATTAACATATTGTCATTTTCGTGCCCGAAAAAACCGAATAATATTGGGCACCAAATTAACATATTGTCGATTTCGTGCCCGAAAAAACCGAATAATGTTGGGCACGAAATTAACATATTGTCATTTTCGTGTCAATATGTTAATTTGTTTTCCGTGTCACAAGAACCATTTACGGATGGAAACTAAATCCTGTAGAGCTTCAGCGGTTTACCGGAAAGGCTTTCATTCGCTGCTTGCAGCCGGTCTTCGCTCGATATCACCGCCACCGCATGATCTTTATCGTCACTGAAATATTTTTCCGCAGCATTCAGAACCTGTTTCCGGTCTATTTCCAACAGCTTTTCTTTGAACTCCCGGCGCGTCTCATGGGACAATGAAATAATTTGTCGAATAAAGGCCTTTCCCGCAGCTGATCCCGGCGAATCGGGCTTATCAATTTCAGAGCATACCTGAAGTACGGCCTCTTTGATATCTTCATCACTGAAGCTCCCCGACTTAATGAAATCCAATGCACCATCATACACGTTCAGGGTAGAAACAATATGCGGATCACGATAAGAACCGAAAGAAAATAATCCGTCACCGCGGTTGTATATCGCAAACCCGCCATATGCTCCGCCTTTTTCCCGAATCTCTCGATGCAGATACAAAGAACGCAAAAGCTTGCTGATAACAGATAAGGCAGGAGCGTCTTCATGGCCCGTACGAACGGTGGCGAATGTTCTGGCCACAAAAGAAACCGCAGTAGATGTGCTCCAGCCTTCTCTGGGGAGTTCACTGCCCATGTCGATCTCCGGTGGAGTAAATCCATGATTCAGGGGAGCAAGTCCCGACTGGATGGATGCAACAGTTGAAGCCGCGTCTGAAATTGTTTGGTCTTCTCCAATTAAGGCTATTTTAAGGTTTTCTCTCGTAAAAAGGAATTTGCCTATTGCCGCAAGTTCTCCGGCAACTGTTTCAAGACTGTTGTCTGTTAGTTTATCAGTTATGTCTTTAATCGTTTTCAGCTGGTGGATTCCGTGCCAGACCTCGCTAAGAGCGAGTGTTGGCGAAAAGTTCCTTGAAGCAAGTGACATCGCCAGCCGGTGACCATTTTGAACAGTCATAGACTCCAGGCCCGCACGGTATTCCAAAAACAGGCTTTTTAACCGGACCAGGTCTGAAAAATCCACGCTGCTTAAAAGCTCTTCAACGATTTCAAACATCTTGTCCAAATTCCGGTCCAGGCACCTGGCGTTAAATCCTACCAGGGGTAAACAGTCTCCGGTATCGTCAAAACCCGTCCGGGCATTACACGCCAGCCTGATGCCGCCGGTATAGGCATCAATACGTTGAGCCATTTCACTATAGCCATGTACAGATGTGCCAATCCTTGAAAACGCGTAAGAGAAAAAAGGAACCAGGGGCAGCTGGTGCCCGGGTAAAAACCCGCTTCCGGCTACAGCCGAAAAATAAAAAATTCCCGATGTCGGCTGCGGATAACAGCTGGCCTGAACGCTATCATAAGACGCGGACGCTTCCACACTCTTTACGGTAGGTGGAATCTCTTCCCGGGCCAGGGTGGGGAGACAGGAAAGATCTTCTTTTTCCTCCTGGAGCTGCTGTAATGTTTTCGCGTCGCCAATGATTTTTTCAAGGTCAGATTTCGTCATATTGGCTCGCAGCCTGTCGAGTTCTGCGCTAACTCTTTTGAGCTCGTTATTCTCCATCTGCTGGTCTGGGACCAGCGTGAGAAGTACCCGGTGGGGATTGTCTAAAAAATATTTCTGAATATACTTTTCAAAAAAAGAACCTTTGGCCATCTCACTGCGAAGCCTGTTCAGGTCAGTGTCGAACCGCAGAATTTTGAGGGGGTCTCCCCCATGGAACCAGCTTCCGGAAAAACCAAGCAGCAGTTTGAGACCATACGGATACGGCGTATTGGTCACTTCTTTGCGGTGAAATTCGAGCTGATGAATTGCGGAGTCGATCATTTGCTGATCGATCCCGTTCTGTGACAGGTCTTTCAAAACATCGAATATGATTTCTTCGATTTTATTCGCGGCCGATTCTTCCACATCTTTTAGCCCGCACACAAACAAGGTGTCCCTGTTGTCGTTGTCAAACCCGGTCCCGTCGCAAAGGGCGCTCCCTAATTTTGAATCTATTAAAGCTTTACGTAAAGGAGATCCCGGATTTCCTAAAAGGATTTGTCCCAGCAATGCCAGGGCAAGCACCTCAAACGAGTCCTTGATATCGGCCGTAAGCCAGGCCACACAAACCTGGTGTTTTTTTGTGGGATCTTCTTTTTGATCAAAAGGATATTGATAAACAACTTTTTGGGGTGTGCTCCAGCGAGATTGTGAAGGAACCTCTGTCCCCGGATCAATGCGCTCAAAAGAACTTAATATTTTCTCACCGATAAAATTCAGATGGTCTTTTAACGGCAGGTTTCCGTAAGTATAAAAAAAAGCATTGCTCGGGTGATAATGCCTTTCGTGAAATGCTTTAAACTGTTCATAGGTCAAAGAAGGTATAACAGCAGGATCACCCCCTGAGTTGAACCGGTACGTAGTCTCCGGGTAGAGAGCATTCGAAATGGATTGAACCATTATCCGGCCTGGTGATGACATGGCACCTTTCATTTCATTATAGACGATCCCCTTATATACCAGTGAATCATCTTCCACTTCCAGCCGGTGACCCTCCTGTTTGAAACTGAGTTCATCAATTTGAGGATAAAAGGCCGAATCAAGGTAAACATCCATAAGGTTGTAAAAATCTTTTCTGTTCTGGGTGCAAAATGGATACATGGTCCAGTCCGATGAAGTAAAAGCGTTCATAAACGTATTCAGACTTCTTCGCGTCATGGAAAAGAACGGATCTCGAACGGGAAATTTTTTCGAACCGCACAATGCCGTATGTTCAAGGATATGCGCCACACCGGTGGAGTCCGGGGGAACGGTTTTAAACGCTGCGCTGAACGTGTTCTCCTTATCATCATTACTGATGTGGACATGCCTGGCTCCTGTCGCGGTATGTTCAAGCTCATAAAAAAAGAAGCCGCTTTCTTTGACGTCTACGACCCTCTTTACTTCGTATCCGTTAATGCGGACTCCTTCGCGAATATCCGGGTTATTCTTATCAATCGATGGTTTCATGTATTAATCCTTGGTTTTATAAAAGAGTATGCATAAGCCGCTTAAAAAGTCAATAAATAATAAAAAATGTGGAGAAAGAGTTTTTTGACAGGAAATTCAATGAAGGTTAATTCCCCTTTTTTTTATTGTTTTTTACAGGTATCCTGGTTACTAATGTAATATATTGATAAATGAGTCTTTCGGACACAAGGAGAACTTAATGCAGATATACCTGGAAGAAAAAATTGGAAACTCAGAGCTGTTTACAGGGAGAAAGGAGAGGCTGGAAACATTATTAACCTGGGTACATGGTATAAAGGATAAAATTTCACAGAGTAAAGCGCTTCTGTCGCGAAGGAAGACAGGGAAAACCGCACTATTGCAGCGATTGTATAATATAGTTTTTGAAGCAAATAACGGGGTAATACCATTTTATTATGAGATGAAAGAAGGAAGCCTGTGGGCATTGGAGTTTTGCGAGGATTTTTTTCTAACATTCATTTATCAGTATATAGCATTTAAGACGAGGAAAAAGGAATATCTCATGCTTAAAGAAAAGTCGCTTGATGATGCTATTCTTGTATCTCAAAAAGAGGGCCTGGATTACCTTGAAGGCTTGATAAAAAATGTATCAACCAGGATAAAAGAAGAAAAAATTGATATTTTGTGGGATCTTGTACGTGATGCTCCACGAAATGTAGCCGGTTACAATGACGAACGGGTTGTCCAGATAATAGATGAATTTCAATTTATGAATCGAATGATTTATTGGGATAAGGAGAAAACCAGTAGAGCATCGGATTTTGTAGGCGGATATTTGCATACGGCTGAGTATAAAAACGCGCCGCTTTTGGTTTCTGGTAGTTGGGTAGGCTGGTTAACGGATGATTTAATTTCCATGCTGCCGGGTCGATTTTTTGTGGAAACGCTGGAAAATATACCGGAAGATGAAGCAATAGAGATGATACTGAAGTATTCCCATATCCTGAATGAACCGGTAACGGAAGAGACTGTGTATTTAATGGCGCAGCTGACCGAAGGGAATAAGTTCCCTTTTTAGATCGCCCTGCCCGGGCAGGGATCTGTCAACGGCAGAGGGAGTACTGAAGACATTGGAGTTTGAAACACTGAATCCGAGAGGTATAATCAATGGGATATGGATGGAATATGTTAACGCGGCGTTTCCCCGGGTAAATGATTTGAATGCCAAACGGATCGTTTTGTACTTGTGCAAAGAAAGGCACAGGGAAGTGAGCCGTAAGGAATTAAGAGAGAAATTAAATCTGGATATGAGTGAAGGAGACCTGGAGAAGAGATTAAATGCCCTCATATACAGTGATATAATTGAGCAGGGAAGGAGTAATTTTTATTATCGTGGAGTACAGGATAATATATTTGATAAGGTATTCAGGGGCAGGTATGCCGATGAT
>JAAENB010000598.1 GCA_024224995.1 bacterium
GCCGTTGATTCTGTCGGTTTTCACAAATTTTATTCATGCACATTCTATGTCGGGTATTCTGTAAGTGACTGAAAAGTGGTGGATGAAAACACATATCCTGCATGAAAAATTTATGCTGAAAAGACAAAATCAACAGCCCAGGTAAGACCTGTTGGGCGGATTATTATTTTCTCTTGCATTTTCAAGCAGTTTTTTACCCCGACAGCTTCCAACATGGATTCATAAGAAATCATCAGCTTGGCATCCGGATTACTGCAAATATCATCATACAGTTTTCTGGCACTGCTTTTCCAAGTCTTTTCAGCAGATGTGGATTGTATCAGGAATAAAATAATCTACCAGGAAATTGGCATCCATATAAGTACCTGATCAAAAGTTTTTGTACATTGACAACAGTATTAAATACTGATTTTTCAGTTGCCAAAATATACAAAAACTTTTGATCGGGTACTTAACCCTACAACGACACTTAGCAGATAACTATTTGAAATCATAGGATTTGAACAAAACAACCTGTATTTACAACCTCCTGAAATCATTAGTTTTACC
>JAAENB010000599.1 GCA_024224995.1 bacterium
TATCTCGATGAAGATTATGAGTCACCAGTTGAGATTACCCTTCACCCATTTTTCCTTGAACTGGGCAAAACGCCTGAAGAACGGATGGAAAGATTCCTGCGTTTGGAATCCCTGTACAGAGAGAAATTGTACCTCGACCTGGAGAAATTTCTTTCATAAAGTCCCGGGATTCCTGCCGTTTTTACCGCTACAGTACCTTTTAAAAAGCGTGGCTCTGTCCCGCCCGGGTTTGGTGTGTTCACGTCTGCCGAATATCCGGGTATTTTCCTGGTTCTTCCCTTCTTCTTGCTATTGATTCCTTTTTTTCCGAAGAGTTTTTTTTGTGAAAGGGTTTTGAATTGGTCCCGTGGCGGGGGCTGCCCTTTTTTTTGCTATCGTCTCAGAGCTCTTTAAAAGAGCTCTGAGACGATGTAAAAAACCGGTCCGGGTTTTTCCCCTGGTAAGCGTCTTAATTTACTCTACCGGGTATAAACTGTTAATTATTTCTGCGTATTGTTTTTCAATAACTCTGCGCTTAACCTTCATGGTAGGAGTTAATTCACCGCTTTCCTGTGACCATTCAGTGTCCAGCACTTTAAAGGCCTTTATTTTTTCTACTCGGCCGAATTCCTTTGTCCAGTCGTCAATTTCTTTGGTATAAAGGTCTATTGTCTTTTTGTGGGTTACCAGATCATTGTGATTCGTAAAGGTGATCTTTTTCTTTTTTGCCCACCTGGTTAACTTTTCAAAATCAGGGATAATGAGAGCGGATATATATTTACGCTTATCGCCAATAAGCGCCACTTGTTCAATGAAAGGTGAAAATTTTAAATTATTTTCAATGTTTTGCGGAGAAATATTTTTCCCCCCGGCAGTGATGATAATGTCTTTAATTCTACCGGTTATATATAAACGACTATCATCATCTATTATTCCCATATCTCCTGTTTTAAAAAAACCATCTTTGGTGAATGCTGCTTTTGTTGCTTGAGGGTTTTTAAAGTAGCCCTTCATTACTTCCGGTCCTTTTATGAGAACTTCTCCTTCATCGGATATTTTTATTGTAGTATCGCAAAGAGGCGGACCTACCGATCCCGGAGTAATATCTCCAATTTTATTTACATTGGTGGTGGGTGATGTTTCCGAAAGGCCATATCCTTCACAAATGTGAAATCCCATGCCAATAAAGAATTCAGCATCAGCTATACTTAACGGTCCGCCTCCGGAGAGAGAAAACTTTAGACGATCAAAGCCCAGAGCCTGTTTGAGTTTGCTGAAAAGAAGGGTATCTGCTAAAGTATATTGTAGTGCAAAGAGCCCGCTTCTTGGTTTGTTTTTGCAATGGTACGGCACGTTTTTTGCAGCTATTTTCATTGCCCAATTGAATATTTTTTGCTTAATGAAAGATGATTCGGCCACTTTGTCGGTTATTTTTGCTCGCATCTTTTCAAATATCCGGGGAACTCCTAAAAACATCGTTGGTCTCACATATAAGAGATCATCCAGAATAGTGGTTAAATCCTGGGCGAAGGTCACTTTGATGCCATACCTGATCGTTAAGAAATACCCGCCCATTCGTTCAACAACATGTGAAAGGGGTAAATAGGAAAGATGTTCATCGGTATCATTTAATATATTACTCCAGTCATTCATCACTTGATCCATTTCCGACAGAAGATTATTGTTGGTGAGCATTACCCCTTTGGGATCCCCTGTTGTTCCTGAGGTATATATAATGGTTGCAACATCGGAAGTCTTTATTGCTTTAAGTCTTTTTTCAAATTGATCTTTCTTCTTTGAAGAAGACCCCTTTTCCATTGCTTCTTGAAAGGTGATTACACTATTTTTTTTCTTTTCCAACTCATCAAATATGATTATTTTTTCAAGCTCCGGTAATTTGTTTTTTACTGCTAAAACTTTATCCAGTGATACCAGATTGTCAACAAAAACTACCCTGGCTTCACAATGCTTTAATATATACTGGGTCTCTTCCTTTGTGTTCGTGGGATAAACCGGAGCTGATGCCGCGCCAATGGCCAGTATCGATTGATCCGCGACCCACCATTCATAGCGGTTTCCCGAAAAAATAGCAATGTTTTCACCTTTTTTAATTCCCAGCGAAAGCAGGTATTGTCCCATGTTTCTAATGTATTGCCCCATGGTGTTCCATGAGATATCATGATATACTCCGTCTTTTTTGTATGCTACACAGGCTCTATCTCCAAATCGTTCCACCTGGTTATGAAAAACTTCAGCTACTGAATTCTCTGTATATGACATTACCCCCCCCCCTCCAAACGTTTTACAACAACGAATGCTGCATAATCCGGTCCAGTATAATCTCCCGGTTTTTTTTAGTATATGATTTTTTATATTTTTTGGTGGGGGTGGTACCGTCTCAGAGCTCTTATAAAGAGCTCTGAGACGGTGACGTAATGTACGCCCCTTCGAATACGCAAGCTTACTGCTTTGTATAGATAAAATGCCCGCTATTAAAATCTCCCTCAGTTCCCTGTGTTGAAGAGGACGGATATGCTGTTGTACTGTAAGCCATATACAGTGTACTGCCCGATACTGAATATGTTATGTAATAGGTGTCTCCAACAGTTGAATCACCGCTGGTGACTTCAGTGCATGTCTGTTTGAGATGACCCTGACTTTCATCATATGAGAGAACACTGAATTTATCTACTGCACTGCCATTCACTGTTCTGGTGAGAGTCGTATCCGTATAAACACTTAGTTGGTTGGACATACTCCCAAAGACTCCGGTATAAAGCCATGAGCCGGTAAAATTTGGACTGCTTTCGTCTTCGTCATCAAAACAGGACGATAAGCCTATAGCCAAAAATGCTGCTACCATAAAAATGATAAATTTTTTCATAAAATAATCCCCCGATGATTAGATGGTTTTGAATGAATTTTAGCACTTTTACAAAGCTTTGTCAAAGAATTTTTCCTCAGAGCTCTTTTAAAGAGCTCTGAGGCACGGAATGAGTAATAAGCATGGGGATGTTATGGTTATGGGAGCAGCGGCATATTGCGGGTTTACCGGGACTATTTCTGTCCCGGCACTTTAGTCGCTGCCACGCGCATTCCCACGTAGTCCATACGCAGCTGCCAGCGAAATTTATGACGGTGAGTCGTCTTCATGTATTTGTCTGAGAAAAACCATGATCCACCGCGCATAACGCGAAACCCTTTTATATTTAAATCTTCCCGGCCGTTCTGAGTCGTATATGGATAGGGCATATACCTGGAGTTGGTCCATTCCCAGGCGTTGCCTGCCAGGTCATGGATACCATAAGGATTCGGCGGAAAACTGCCCACTGGAGCGGTCTCCTCCAGCCAGGTATCCGGGCCGCTCTTACCCCAAAAGTTCGCAAGAGTATGGGAAGAACTGCCGTCGGCAGTAGGGTATTCGTGATCGTCATCACCGCGCGCGGCGTATTCCCATTCGGGTTCCGTAGGCAGGCGCAAGCCCGCCCATTCAGCGTAATCCCTTGCTCTTTTCCACTTAATTCCCACAACAGGCTGCCGGGGTTTATTGAGCGTTTCATCGTCAAAAAAGACCGGGTCCGATCTGCCGGTATCTGTAATGAAGCGTTTATATTGTTCGTTGGTAACCTCGTATTTTCCCAGCCAGAATCCTTTTATTTTTACGCTGTGTACCGGCTTTTCGTCGGGAAGCCCGTTTTTGGAGCCCATGGAGAAGGTATCTCCGGAGATCCAGATCATAAGGGACTTATCCTTTGGGTTAGTGTACATGTCGCCTGTACGCGGCGGTCTGCCCAGTTGGGGAGTCCAGATTTCCGGCTCGTGCGTCAAAACTTTTTTGATTGAAGGGTATATTGAACTGGCGCTTACTGTTAAAGCGAAAAGAGCCAGTAAACCCGGAAGAAGCAGTTTCTTTTTATTCATTTTCCTTTTCCTTTTTTTGAGCCAGACTTTTCTCCGGAACCGCCTTCCATGCAACAGAGGCTGCCGGTTTTCCCTCACCGGTTGTGGTTATCTGAGTGCCCTCAATTCGGTCGCTGTGTACAATGCCGTTCCATTCTATTTTCAGCTTTTTACCGGAAACTTCGCCCTGCCAGTTCAGTTCAATTTTTTGCCCGTTCAGGCGGGCCATGGTGAGCGGTTTTTCCTCTCCGGAAATTTGAACAGTACCACTGATTTTCTGAAAATTTTGCTTTATATCCAACCGGATGTTTTTGAGATTTAGACCGGTAATTGTAATGTCGTTGAATTTCCATTTTCCTTGCACCTGTGCCGGTATAACCCAGTAATAGATTTTCCTGCGCCGGGCTTTCTTATGATAAATCTCCTGGTCCGGCTCCCAGTCTCCCATGTGAAATCCATGAGCCACAACCCGGGTTCCCGGTTTCAGCTGCTTAAAAAAAATGGGACGCAGTTGAACGTTAAAGTCTTCGAGCATGTAGA
>JAAENB010000600.1 GCA_024224995.1 bacterium
CACCCATATTCATGCCGGGAACGGACCCTGGATACAGTATACGGCAATGCTGGCGCAATATTATTTTTACAATGGAAATCTCGAAAAGGGGAACGAAATTTTAAAGACCATAGATTCCTATATGTCGCCGGAAGGGTATCTTTGTGAGCACCTCACTTCACCGGAGCGGTTTTATGAATTTAAACGGCTGGAGTGGATCCCGGGCAGGGATTATGAGAAAGAGTTTGACCCGGCAATACTGGTTCCTCATACTCCCTATGACAATATTGTGGAAGAGCTTAACCATATGAAGAATGCCTATGAAAATGTGGAAAACCAGTGTCAACAGGTTGGCCATGGGGGCTATATTACATTCGCGATTCCCCTGATGTGGTCGCATGCGGAGTATGGAATGGCTCTTATGCTGAAAACAGAAAAAGAGCTCGCTGTTCCGTAAGAGCAGCTGACCCCGTGGTCGCGTCTTAGTATAAGGTATATCGACCCGGAATGTAAGCTATGGCCGGAGTAATACCTCCGCAGAATGTTCGGAACTCGCGTTGCTCAGACAGCCTCACAATCTGCGGAGGCATCACTCCGGCCATAGCTTACATTCCGAATTACGTTTTTCAGAATATTGAGACACGCCCGACCCGGTGTAGCAGGGAAAAAATTGATCAGAAACTTAATAGCATTGCGAGCTGCATCTGGCC